>NZ_JBGCTX010000002.1:0-71327 GCF_041102755.1 Francisella sp. 19X1-34 | reverse complement strand
CATTTTTTAGACAAGAAATGTAGATTTTCAAAATTTACTCCAATTATTGCTTAGATTGCAACACTCCCATAATATGAAAAGAATACACATTATTGAGAGTTTGCAAAGTAAAAATGTACAAGATGCGATAGTACCACCTATATTTATTACTATAAAACCGAAAGTATTTTTTATGGATTTAGCACCGTTTACAGATAATTGGTATAATGAGCAGTTTGCTAGTTATTATGGCTTTAAATCAATTAAAACTGATCAATATAGTCAAGTATCAATATTTTAACTTTATCTAAAGAATATGGTTTTTAAATATATATGAATAGAATATCTTGTAATATCTTATTAGAAGTATTGGCAGAGATATTAACCAAGCTAAAGATAAAATTGGCGGAAGTAATGGCATATGTATAATATCAATAAGCTTAAAGAATATAGTTGTATTTTGTATTCTTGCAAAAAGATACGTATATATTGCTGTTAAAAAAAAGAAGCTAATAATAAAAATTACTAACACTATTATTTTTTTTAAATATAACTTATTCATTACGATAAATCTCCGGTTTTGAAACATTGTTATAAATGTGATCACACTCAACATAATTAAATCCATAAAACTCTGCATAAGCCTTATTGTTATAAGAATTTTTATCTGCGGTTATATCATCATTGAAAATAGTTGCACTCATATATGTTAGGCATGGTAGTTTAGGGTTTTTAATACCTTTTTTTTGATAGCTACTTACTAGCTGATTTCTATATTTTTCAAATTTATATAATTCAATGCGAGTATTAGCTATTGATAGTAAATATAATGCTAAAACAATAGCAATCAACAAACTTAATTTATTTAGAAAAAACTGGAGCTTAATAATAATTTTAGAGCTATGTGTGTAAAACTGTTGATATGTTGCTATAAAAAATATTACATAGTAAATTAAAAGGACTCGTTGATTTATATCATAAGATTTAACTACTGGAGTTAATATAAATATAGAGCAAACTAAAGTCAAAGTGTATAAAGTAGCTTTTACTTTCTTAATATTCTTGTTAGAAAATATTAAGGCGATAAAAACTATAAGCATCGCGATAAGTATTGCCGTATCTGTAGGCCTTGAGATTATTTGGTTTAATAAATTTATAATATTATCAAATGAGCTTGTATTAGTCCCATGAGACATTGAGTCTAATCGAGCATAATTGCCAGGAGCACCTATTAATATAGCTCCTCCTATTGTGCAAGATATAAAAAAGGCTACAATAGCATTATTGATAGGTTGAGTATATGTTTTTCTATCTATGAAATAAGATATGCATAAGAGAGCAGACACTGCAACATAGATTTCATTATATAAACCAATTACGGAGCCTACAAAGATAGCAAAAATTATATTTTCTTCATTTTTAATAATTGTTAAGTAGTATAGTATAGTTAATAAAACTATACCCCAGAAATACTGAATTGCTGCAGTTTTCCACAGGATATTACCAATAAAACCAGTTTGATAGAATACTAATGTAAAAAATAGTGAGAAAATTAAAAAATCTTTTGATACGATTTTCGCCTTACCAAAACCAATAATCTTAAAAGATGTAAACATAAATATAACAAAAGCTATTGAACTGACAATATTGATAATAAATAAAGATAGTCCAATGTAGGTTTTGCTTAAAAGTAGATATATTAAGGCTTGTGCAGAAACTCTCCCTGTCCAAGTGAAATAATCAGCTTGTATGGAGTGAACCATCATTATAAGTCCTTTCCCTAGTACATCTGTACATGCTCGCCCAAAATCATCTCCTCGTAAAGGTTGGAGATAATTTAAATAAAGTATAAGAGAAAATACAAACAATGCTATTAAGCTAGTAGCTATATAATTTTTTTTCATAAAAAATTAAGAGTTTATAATTTTAAATTTAGTTTACAACATTTGTGTATTTGTATAAAGATAATTAATAAAGGGATTGAGTCAATATTTTTTGTAGGAAAACACTATTTTAATTCACTAGAAAACATATTTTGTTAGTAGTATAATTGCAAGGAGTTATGTTAGATTTATAGCATTTGGGAGGCTTTGTGATCAATCTTATTCTGTGTGGAGGTAGTGGTACTAGGTTATGGCCGATAAGTAGAAAGCTGTTACCAAAACAATTTGTACAAATGTTTGATAACAAGTCTTTATTTCAGTTAACTATAGAGAGAAACTCTTCTGTTTGTGATTCCTCAATGGTTGTGTCTAATGAAGGCCAGCTCTTTTTAGCAAAAGATCAGCTGGAAGAATTAGGATTGTTAAAATCGAGTAAGTTTTTAGAAGAGCCAGTCGGTCGTGATACTGCTCCGGCAATTGCACTAGCATGTATGAAGTTGGATCCCGAAGAGGTGGTTTTTGTGACGCCATCAGATCATGTAATAAATTTGGATGATGAGTATAAAGGTGTTATTAAGCAAGCAGAGAAACTTGCTAAACATGATAATTTAGTAACTTTTGGTATAACTCCTACCTTTGCGAATACTGGGTTTGGATATATAAAATCCGCAGGTGGTTTTGACGTGGAAAGTTTTCATGAAAAACCAAATGCTGAAACTGCTAAGAGACTCTTAGATGATGGCAGCTATTACTGGAATTCTGGGATGTTTATGTTTAAGGCAGGTGTTTTTCTTTCAGAGTTACAGAAGCATTCTCCAGAAATATATTCAGCATGTGTTGAAGCATATGAAAAAAGTGATTTGAGAAACTCAGATGCTATTAATTATGATGATATGATTAGCATTCCAGCTAAATCAATAGATTATGCGGTTATGGAGAAATCAGATAAGATAAAAATGGTTATTGCTGACATTGTCTGGAATGATGTTGGAAGCTTTGACTCCCTTTTTGATCAGCTTCCTAAAGATAAGAACAATAACACTATTAGTAATAATCATATCAGCATTGATAGTAAAAATAATTTAATTCACAGTGAAGGGGGCTCTAAAAAAGTTGCAACCATTGGTGTGGAGGATTTGATAGTAGTAGATAGTGGCGATGCTCTTTTGATTGCTAAAAAAGGAAGCTCACAAAGAGTCAAAGAGGTAGTAGAGCTTTTGAGTGATGAGCTAAAAAACATTCATTTGACAGCTCATAGGCCGTGGGGAACTTATACAGTATTAGAAGATACTCCAGGGTATAAAATTAAAAAAATAGAAGTTAAACCTGGAAAGAGACTTTCTTTGCAGAAACACTTTCATCGCAATGAACACTGGATAATAGTGTCAGGTACAGCTACAGTGACTAAAGGAGATCAAGATTTTATTGTTAGACCTAATGAATCTGTATATATTCGCATGGGTGAAGTTCATAGGTTGGCAAATGATGGTAAAATTCCTGTTATCTTGATTGAAGCTCAAGTTGGTGAGTATACAGGTGAAGATGATATTGTTAGACTTGAAGATGATTTCAATAGAATTTAATTTAATAAAGTAAATATAAGGATTGTAAATGAAAAAGGTAGCATTAATTACAGGTATTACAGGCCAGGATGGTTCGTATTTGGCTGAGTTTTTATTAAAGAAAGGCTATATTGTTCATGGTATTAAAAGAAGAAGTTCACTTTTTAATACTGATAGAATTGATCACCTGTATCAAGATCCTCATGTTGAGAATAGAAACTTAATTCTACATTATGGTGATATGACTGATTCTATGAACCTAACTAGAATTATTGCAGATACTCAACCTGATGAGATCTATAATTTAGCTGCTATGAGTCATGTGCATGTATCATTTGAAACACCTGAATATGTTGCTAACGCTGACGGTACTGGTACACTTAGAATACTTGAGGCTGTTAGATTGCTTGGTTTAGAGAAGAAGACTAAGATTTATCAGGCAAGTACATCAGAACTTTATGGTAAAGTTCAAGCAATTCCACAAAGTGAAACTACGCCATTTTATCCAAGATCACCTTATGCAGTTGCTAAGATGTATGCTTTCTGGATTACAGTTAACTATAGAGAAGCATATGACATGTATGCTTGTAACGGTATTTTATTTAATCATGAATCTCCTGTGCGTGGAGAGACTTTTGTAACTAGAAAGATTACAAGGGCAGCATCTAAAATAGCATTAAATCTTCAGGATAAGCTTTATTTAGGTAACTTAGATGCTAAGAGAGATTGGGGTCATGCAAAAGATTATGTAAGAATGATGTGGATGATTTTACAAGCAGATCAACCTGAAGATTGGGTAATTGCAACAGGTCAGACAACTACAGTTAGAGATTTTGTTAAATTGTCATTTGCCTATGCTGGTATTAGTTTAAGGTTTGAGAATGAGGGTGTTGATGAGATTGGTGTGGTTGATTCTGTAGATTTAGCAAGAGCAAAAGAAGTTAATGTTGATTTATCTCATTTATCAGAGGGGCAAGTAGTCGTTTGTGTTGATCCTAGATACTTTAGGCCAACAGAAGTGGATTTATTATTAGGAGACCCAACAAAGGCTGAGCAAAAGCTAGGTTGGAATAGGGAGTATGATTTAAAGGATCTTGTAAACGATATGATGGAAAGTGATCTTAAACTAATGACAAAGGATGTTTACCTGAAAGAGGGTGGCTATAAAATTATGAGCTATTTTGAGTAAGGAAATATCTAAAATGCAGAAAGATAGTAAAATATATGTTGCTGGTCATAGAGGGTTAGTAGGTTCTGCAATTGTTAAGAATCTTAAATCTAAAGGCTACAATAACCTTGTTTTAAGGACTCATGCTGAGCTTGATCTAACAAATCAAAAAGCTGTTGAAGATTTTTTTAGTTCTGAGAAACCTGAATATGTAATTTTAGCAGCAGCTAAAGTTGGTGGTATTGTTGCAAATAACACTTATCGAGCGGAATTTATCTATGACAATATTCAGATTCAAAATAATGTCATACATCAAAGTTATGTAAATGGTGTTAAGAAGCTTTTATTTTTAGGTAGTACATGTATCTACCCTAAAGAGGCTCCTCAGCCAATCCCTGAAGATTGTTTGCTAACTAGTCCGTTAGAATATACTAATGAGCCATATGCTATAGCTAAGATAGCTGGTATAAAAATGTGTGAAAGCTATAATCTACAATATGGTACAAATTTTATATCTGTAATGCCAACTAACTTATATGGCCCAAACGATAATTTTGACCTTGAAAAGTCTCATGTTTTACCAGCCTTAGTTAGAAAGATACACCTTGCTAAACTTTTAAATGAAGGTCAAACACAAAAGGTTTTGACTAATTTATCTGTGGATTCTATTACGCAAGCGGAACAATATCTATCTAAGTTTGGTGTTAGTGAGGACTCTGTAGAGATATGGGGTACTGGTAAGCCAAGAAGAGAGTTTTTATATTCTGAGGATATGGCTGATGCCTGTGTATTTTTACTTGAAAATAGGGATTTTAAAGATACTTATTCAAATGATGATACTAAAGAAATAAGAAATACTCATATTAATATTGGTACTGGAGTCGATATTTCTATTAAAGAGTTGGCTGAGCTTATTAAGGAAATTGTTGGTTTTAAAGGGCAGCTTAAATTTAATGTTGATAAGCCTGATGGTACAATGGTTAAGCTTACAGATCCTTCTAAGCTACATTCTTTAGGGTGGAAGCATAAAGTTGAACTTGAGAATGGTATTAGAAAAATTTATAAATGGTATCTTACAGAGTCCTAGTTATTGAATTAGGATTTAAAGATGTTTCTTGTATACTATCAATTAAGTATTGATTCTTATTATTGAGGTGCATTAATTATGAAAGGAATAATATTAGCTGGAGGTAGTGGAACTAGACTATATCCGATTACTAAGGGTGTTAGTAAGCAACTGACACCAATTTATGATAAACCGTTAATATACTATCCTTTATCTGTGCTTATGTTAGCTGGATTAACAGATATTTTAATAATTACTACAGAACAGGATCAATCAAGTTTTAAAAACCTTTTGGGGAATGGCTCTGATCTTGGTATTAATCTTGAATATATAGTGCAACCGAGCCCAGACGGACTTGCTCAAGCTTTTATATTAGCTGAGGAATTCTTAGCAGGCGATTCAGCTTGTCTTGTGCTTGGAGATAATATTTTTTATGGCCATGCTTTACCTAAGATGTTTATGAAAAGTATTCAAAATGTAGAGCAAAAGAATTGTGCTAGTATATTTGGTTATTATGTTGATGACCCTGAGAGATATGGTGTTGCTGACTTTGACGTTGATGGTAATGTTGTGAGTATTGAAGAAAAGCCTAAAAAACCAAAATCTAATTATGCTGTTGTTGGTTTGTACTTTTATCCTAATGATGTGGTGGAAAAGGCAAAGCAGGTCAAACCATCAGATAGAGGCGAGCTGGAAATTTCTACCCTTAATCAAATGTACCTTGATGAAGCACGCCTAAAAGTTAAGACTATGGGTAGGGGGTATGCATGGTTAGATACTGGCACACATGAGAGCATGCTAGCGGCTAGTAATTTTATCCAAACTATAGAAGAAAGACAAGGATTGAAGGTAGCGTGTCTTGAGGAGATTGCCTATGAAATGGGGTATATTTCAAAGGAGAAGCTTATAAAACTAGCACAACCACTCAAGAAAAATCAATATGGTCAATATTTAATTAAAAGAGCCAAAGAAGGTGCTGTACCACGATGAAATTTTCTAGAACAAAAATAAGAGATGTTGTAATCTGCGAGCCTACTATTCATGGGGATGATAGGGGGTATTTTGTTGAGACCTTTCGTGAAGACAAGTTGTTTGATTTTCTAGGTTATAAAATTAATTTCTGTCAAGATAATGAATCTAAAAGCTCTTATGGTGTCCTTCGAGGATTGCACTTTCAGTTGCCTCCATATGCTCAAACTAAACTTGTAAGAGTTATTCAAGGTAAGGTATTAGATGTTGCAGTAGATATTCGCAAAGGAAGTCCTACATTTGGTGAGTATGTTGCTGTTGAATTAAGTGCAGAAAATAAAAAGCAATTATTAGTTCCTAGAGGCTTTGCTCATGGTTTTGTTGTCTTGGAAGATGACACAGTTTTTGCTTATAAAGTAGATAATTATTATTCACCAGAGTCTGATAGAGGAATTGCATTTAATGATGCGAGTATTGCTATAGATTGGCAAGTCCCTACTCATAAACTTAAGCTCTCGGCAAAAGATAAGTGTCAGCCAAAGCTTGATGACATGGTTGATTTATTTGAAGATGGAAAGAGTTATTATTAGTGTTTAATAGCTCTTTTGATGATATGGTATGTATTGTTTAATGAGTGGTTTCAGTGGTTGAGTAAATAGGCAGATATGAGAATACTAGTAACAGGTAGTAGCGGGCAGTTAGGTTCAGAATTAAGGGAGTTAGTTTGTGTAGGTGAAAATGTCTCAAATAAGGTTGCAAATGATAACGGTTTTGAGTATTTTTTCACAAATAGTAATTTGTTAAATATTACTAGTCACGATGCAGTTAAGCAGTTTATCGTTGACAATAATATAGATGCTATTATTAATTGTGCTGCGTATACGGCTGTAGATAAGGCAGAGTCTAATTTTGAAATAGCAGATAAAATAAATAATTTAGCAGTTGCAAATATAGCTAAGATTGCTAAGGATCTTGGCCTTAGGCTTATCCATATATCTACAGACTATGTTTTTGATGGTCAGAATTATAGGCCATATTGTGAAAGTGATGAGACAAATCCTCAAGGTGTCTATGGGATTACTAAGTTAGCCGGTGAAAAGGCTGTTCTAAAGATAAATCCAAAAAACTCTATAATTATCAGAACATCATGGGTGTACTCATACTATGGAAACAACTTTGTTAAAACAATGTTACGTTTAGGAAAAGAAAGAGAGCTCTTGGGTGTGATATATGATCAAGTAGGTGCCCCTACTTATGCTAAAGATTTAGCCAAATCTATATTGGCAATTTTAACAAAACTTAATAATCAAGGTGTCGAAGTATATAATTACTCGAATGAAGGTGTTACAAGTTGGTATGATTTTGCTAAGGAGATCATGAGTGTTGCGGATATTAATTGCCAAGTAAATCCAATTGTAACAGCAGATTATCCTACTCCTGCAAAAAGACCACATTACAGTGTACTTAATAAGAATAAAGTTAAACGAGATTTTGATATAGTTATACCGTATTGGAGAGATTCTTTAAAAGATTGTATAAGAAAATTACAAAAGGATTTATAAAATGTATAAAGCAAAAAATATTTTAGTAACTGGAGCGGCGGGCTTTATTGGTAGTAATTTTGTACGTATGATGCTATCAAGATATAATGATGTAAAGATAGTGTCTTATGATAAGCTTACATATGCGGGCAGTTTAGATAATCTGAAAGGCTTAGCTAATGATCAGAATCATACTTTTATAAAGGGTGATATCTGTGATGAAGCTTTAGTATACGAGACCCTCAAAAAACACAATATTGAAACTATAGTTCATTTTGCGGCAGAGTCACATGTGGATAACTCAATAGCTAATCCAAAAGTGTTTTTAGAGACAAATGTAATAGGTACATTTAATCTCTTAAATTGTGCTAAGAAATACTGGTTGGATGAATTAGGGCTAGATGAAACAAGTTGTAAGTTTCATCATGTATCTACAGATGAGGTATATGGTACTTTATCAAAGAATGATCCGGCATTTACTGAAGAAAAGGCTTATGAGCCAAATTCTCCATATTCTGCATCTAAAGCAGGTTCTGATCATATTGCTAGGGCATATCATCATACTTATAAGCTTCCTGTAACTATTTCAAACTGTTCAAATAATTATGGACCTTATCAGCATCCAGAGAAGTTAATACCAGTTGTAATTAATAGTTGTATAAATCAAAAGCCAATTCCAGTATATGGAGATGGTTCAAATATTCGTGACTGGTTGTATGTGGTTGATCATTGCGATGCTATTCAAACTGTAATTGAAAAAGGCGTCATAGGTGAAGTGTATAATATTGGAGGTATTAATGAGGTAGATAACCTTACACTTATAAACACTATATGCAGTCTAATGGATAGTTATAAGCCAGAGAATGCACCACATAATAAGCTAATATCGTTTGTAGAAGATAGAAAAGGACATGACTGGCGTTATGCTATAGATAATAGTAAGATTCAAAATGAATTAAGCTGGAAACCTTCTCAAAACTTTGAGAAAATGTTTAAAGAGACTATTGAATTTTATTTGGGTGAGTAAATGAAATTATCAATTGTTACTACTCTGTATAATTCCTCCAAATATGTATATGAGTTCTATAATAGAGTTTCAGAGCAGGCAAAAAAAATTACTAGTGACTATGAAATTATATTTGTTGATGATGGTAGCCCTGATGATAGTCTGCAGAAAGCTATCAAAATTCATAAGAGTGATGAAAGGGTAAAGATAGTAGAGCTTTCTCGTAACTATGGTCATCATAAGGCAATTATGACAGGACTTTCATTTGCAGAAGGAGACTATACATTCCTTATAGATAGTGATCTTGAAGAGGAGCCGGAGTTGCTTGGTGAATTTTGGCATGAAATTCAAGAAGATAGCAATCTTGATGTCGTATATGGAGTTCAGGAAAGTCGAAAAGGAGGCTGGTTTGAAAGGTGGAGCGGGAAGTTTTATTATACTATAAGAGGTTATCTATCTACTGTATATGTTCCACACAATATTATAACGGCTAGATTGTTTAATCGAGATGCTTTAGATGCTGTACTTGCATATGGTGAGAGAGAACTTTGTATGGGATCTATATTCCATGATATAGGGTTCAACCAGAAAAAAATGATAGTCTCTAAGAAGAACACTTCTCCTAGTAATTACTCATTATTTAGAAAAGTATCTTTAATGTTTAATAGTATAGTTTCTTTTAGTAGTAAACCTTTAGTTTTTATATTAGCTTTAGGATTTATGATTACATGTTTATCGGCCTTATATATTATCTATATTTTAATGTCTTTTATATTTTTTGATATAAAGTTAAGAGGCTGGGTGTCTGTTATGGTATCAATATGGTTTTTTGGTGGGTTGTTAAGTACTTTCATTGGCATACTTGGGTTGTATATATCTAAAATTTTCACAGAGGTTAAAAATAGGCCTTACACATTAATTAGAACAACACGTGGCTGTAAGAGACATTAAAATGAAATTAAGGAAATTAAAATTAGCATTTATTGGTGGAGGAATAAACTCTGCAATAGGAATGACTCACAAAATAGCTTCAACTATGGATGATAAGTTTGAGGTAGTATGTGGATGTTTTAGTAAATCTAAAGATATTAATGAGCAAACTGCGGAAAGTTGGCATATTGATAGATACTATGATAATCATATTGATATGATAAAGAATGAGAAGAAAAATATTGATGCTATAGTTATTTTAACTCCAACTAATACTCATACAAAAATTATTCTAGACATAATAAACTTCAACATTCCAATTATATGTGAAAAGACTTTAACATCATCTTTAGATGATACTCAACTGATAAAGAAAATATGTGATAAACAAAGCTCTTTTTTAACTACCATCTATAATTATACGGGCTATCCTATGGTTAGAGAGCTAAAAAGTATGTTAGCTAATAATCATATAGGAAAGATCTTTAATGTGAGGTTAGAAATGCCTCAGGAAAGTTTTATAAAACTTGGAGCTGGCGGGAAAGTCCAGAAACCACAGTTGTGGAGACTGTCTGATGATGATATTCCTACTATATCGCTTGATTTAGGTACTCATTTATCAAATATGTGCTCTTTCTTAATATCTGAAAAGCCTATTAAAGTGGTATCAATGCAAAATAGTTATGGACATTACGATGTGATAGATAATGTTAGTTGTATGATAGAGTATGAAAATAATATTAATTGCCAAATGTGGTTTAGTAAATGTTCTGCAGGTCATAGGAATGGTTTGAAAGTTGAAGTTTATGGTGAAAAAGGATCGTTGATGTGGTACCAAATGAATCCTGAGGTATTACATTATTGTAATAATGAAGGGCAAACTATTTTAATTGATAGAGCTTCCAAGGATGTTAAAGTTTCTAATCTAAAACGATATGAGCGTTTTAAAGCAGGTCACCCAGCAGGTTTCATTGAAGCGTTTGCAAACCACTATAGTGATATATATGATGCAATTATACGTTATAATGAAGTTGGGACAGGCTATATGAATGAATATGTGTTTGATGTGAATTCCTCAGTTGATAACCTTCTTCTTATGGAAGCTATTAAAGAATCAGCTAAAAGTAATAAATGGGTAGAAGTATATTAATATTTAGAGAAAGGTGTTTCTAGTTTAAGCATATTAGTTTTGTTTAGAGTATTTTAAAATTATATAGAGATTATGACATGAATAAGTTGCTAATTAATGGAGGAAGTCACTCAGAAATTCCTCTTATCAAAGCTGCTAAGGAGCTAGGTTTTTATGTTATCACAACAGGTTATGATAAAGATGGTCTAGGACACAAATTCTCCGATGAGTACATAGCTGCTGATTTTTCTAATGAAGTAGCTATTTATAATATAGTTAAAAATAATGATATTAAATACGTAATTCCTGGATGTAATGATTTTTCACTGTTGACGGTATCTTATATCTCTGAAAAGATGAATATAGGATGTTATGATACTTATGAAACTTCATTGATTCTTCATCATAAGGATTTATTTAGGGAGTTTGCTCTTAGAAATAATATTTCTGTCCCGAAAGCTTGCTCGATTAGTTCTATAGGTGAGTTATCCAAAGTAAATTTTTCTTATCCAATTATGGTTAAGGCCGTTGATTTAAGTGGTGGTAAAGGTGTCGTTCGTGTTGATAATGAGGATGAATTAATAAAGGCTATAAATGATTCTTTAAATATTTCTCGTAAAAAAAATATTGTTTTAGAAGAGTATATTGATGGAACACACCATAGTGCATCTATACTTATAAAAGATGGTTTGATTGTGTTCGATTATTTTGCAGATGAGTATTTTTATTTAAATAAATATTTAGTAGCAGGGGCTAATACCTCTTATAACGTAAGAGACAATATCCAGAAAAAACTACTTATTGAGATAGAAAAGGTCATTAAATTACTTAAATTAAAAGATGGTATAGTACATGTTCAATTTATAATTAATAATGAGGATGTATATATAATTGAGATAACAAGAAGATGTCCGGGTGATCTTTATATTGATCTTGTTAGTATGGCATCCTCAGTTAATTATGCTTTACAAGTTCTGAATCTCTGTTGTGGTAGAGACATAAAAGAGCCGACAAATCACACAGAGAGAAAGTTTATTACTAGGCATTGTATAATGGCGGATAGAAAAGGTAAGTTTGAAGAGATTATTTATGATGCTTCTATTAGGGATAATATTATAGCTGAGAATATCTGGGCGTCAAAAGGCGATATGATTCAAGATGAAATGACTGATAAGTTAGGCATAATTTTTCTAGAATTTGCTTCTAAAAGAGAGATGCTGGAGCTAACAAATAATGTTCATAACTTGATTAGTGTGAAACTTAGCTAGCAATATCTGAAAAAAATTTCCAAACTACTCCCATGACAATGTTTAAACATTATTGTAGCTAATAATACTGGCTTTATTATATAGCGTGAGATTAATAAGGCTAGAGGTTCTAATTTTGAAGCTATATTTACTGATTAGTTAAGGAGATGTTAAAATTATTTATATTAACTTAATGATATCTAAATAGAGCCTCTCAGTAAGCCTTATTTATGAAAAGATATTTGTATAAGTTGAGTTCTCTTGTAATATAGGGAATTTTTAGTAATAATATACACTCTTTGCTAAGAGTTGTTAGGTTTTAGGGTTAGTGTGTGGACTTCGTACAGAGTATAAAAATTATACAAAGATAATATAAGGGAAATGTGTGATTGTTTTTAATAAACCGGCATATACCTCAGATGAGGATAAATTCGTATCTCAATCAATGAAAAGCGATAAGATATCAGGTGATGGAGAGTTTACAAAGAAGTGTACACTTTGGTTTGAAGAGAATTTAAAATGTAGAAAAGCTTTATTAACTACTTCATGTACTCATGCATTGGAGATGGCTGCTATACTCTTAGATATAAAGCCTGGGGATGAAGTTATAGTTCCTAGCTTTACATTCGTATCTACTGCTAATGCGTTTGTGCTTAGAGGAGCTAAGATTATATTCGTAGATATAAGGCCTGATACTATGAATATAGATGAAAGTAAGATTGAGGCTGCTATAACAGATAAAACTAAAGCTATTGTATTAGTCCATTACGCAGGAGTTAGTTGTGAAATGGATGTAATAATGGATATTGCAGATCGATATAATCTTTTTGTGGTCGAAGATGCAGCTCAGGGAATGATGAGTTCATATAATGGAAAACCTTTGGGAACTATAGGGCATATTGGGGCATATAGTTTTCATGAAACTAAAAATTATACTAGTGCTGGTGAAGGTGGTCTTTTAATTGTTAATGATAGTAGATTTGCAGGAAGAGCAGAGATAATTAGGGAGAAAGGCACAAATAGATGTCAGTTTTTTAGGGGGATGATTGATAAATATACATGGGTAGATATTGGCAGTAGTTACCTTATGAATGATGTTAGTGCAGCGTATTTATGGGGTAATATCCAAAATGTGAAAAAGATAAATGATAATAGGTTATCTAGTTGGTATAGATATTATGAGCACTTAATACATTTGCAAGATGAAGGGAAAATAATACTACCAACTATCCCTGATAACTGTGAGCATAATGCTCATATGTTTTACATTAAGCTCAAAGACATAGAGCAGAGAACAGAATTAATATCATATTTGAGGAAGAATGGAATTTATGCAGTATTTCACTATGTTCCTTTACATTCGTCAAACTTTGGTAAAAAGCATACTGTATTTTGTGGTGAAGATAAGTTTACTACGTTAGAAAGTGAAAAATTAGTTAGATTACCTATGTATTATGGTTTAAAAGATAATGAGATTGATTATGTTTGTGAGAAAATTGAAAGGTTTTTGAAATGAATATATCGAGTGAGTGAGCTAGAATGAAAATATGTTTTAGCTGCTTATGGGAAAGGTAGCTTATGGGGCCCTATGAGTAAATTTGATGTATCAAAGGCTTGTAAAACTGCAGGTAATAAGAACATAATAGTTGTGAATAGTTACAAAGATAAGAAGCTTAGTTTAATAAGGTGTAGTGAAAGTTAGCTCTGTTATAGAGGATTCCCCATTTTTTTTATTAATCCATGATATATTCCTATGAAGCAGTGTTTTAGTTTCTTAGTTTTTTCAATACCTCTGGATGAGTAAAAATAGATATATATAAAAGTTTTGAGAAATATAGATAGCCTTTGAGTAAGGCTTAAGTATTTGCAATAAAAAAATAGATAAATACCATTTCTTGTTAAAAAATACATTCTTTTTGCACTTCTATCTGGGTAGGTATTTCCAAGAACTGAAATGCTTTCTTCACCAATAGAGTGTTCTAGGAGTGTGTCAGAATTTATTAATATTTCAAACCCTTTAGATTTTGCTCTTAAACACCATTCTATATCTACATAGTCAATAAAGAGCTCTTCTGCCATTAAACCTATTTGGCTTAAATTTGAAATGTTAATAATAGTTCCTGATGCAATGGTAAATAAAGATTTGTGCACTCCAGCTGTTGGCTGCGAATATTTTTTGAATCCGAGGCTCTTTACATACCCTTCTCTTAAGTTTGTTGTTTTATTAAGAAACATTGAACCTATCGATGCGACATCATCAGTTATATGGTGGATTAGCTTGGTGATATAGTCATTCGGGTAGCTAGTATCCTGATCAGATAATAGCACATAGTTGTAGTTATCGTTTATAGCTTTTTGTAATCCTATGTTTTGTGCAGATGCGATACCTATATTTTTATTTAGCTTTATAGTTTCAATATCTAAGGAATCAATTCCATTTATATTATTGCTATTGTTATCGATTATTATTATGTTATTAGATTTTCTATTATCTAGAGTTTGGTTGTGTAGACTGGTGATAAGTTTATTTAGTACGGAGATGCTTGGATTGTATGTAACAATTATTGTTAATATTTTCATTACAACAAAAGTCTGTTCTAGTAATTTATGAAAGTATATTGTAAATAATAAATATTACAATATTTTAGCTCATTTGAATGTATATGTTGGGGTAAATATCCTATGCATATTAAATAATTTAAATAGCATCTGCGCACAAAATAATTTTTTATCGTATCTAAATAAAAGTACAAGCTAACTTAATAATCTCTAGATATACCTAAATAATTTTATAAGTCTAGAGAATATGTCTTTATCATAATAAAATACTAATATTCCCTCATTGACAACCTGTCCGATAAAATATTTGAGCGAAATAATCCTTTTATATAAGTAATGCATTAGTTTATTTTGAACCTAATTTATTTTTTGTCTTATATGTACGGGTAATTCTGAGTTAATAGGAATATTTTTTCGAACTATTGGTATATTAATAATAATTAAAAATAGTTTAGTGTTTTTAATTACGTAGCGTTTAGGCAAATTTAGATTTGAGTGCATAAGTAATTTATTAAAACATCTAGAGATAATTGATAAACGATGCTAAAATCTAGCGAATTGTATTTTTACCTTTAATTTTTTTATTTGGATGAGAATGAAAATTCTTATAGTTACAGCATTTTTTGAAAATACTGAGTCAATAGCTTCTCAACGGCCATTGAGTTGGGCTAAGTATTGGTCACGTGACGGTCATGACATAGAGGTTATAACAGCATCAAAAAAACCATATAAGCTAGCTTATACGAAAGAAGATGTTAACTATGATGTCATAGCAATAGGTACTAGATTGCTAGGTGGTTTAAGGTTTGCAAAATATACATATAAGCCTCGAGCTGAGGCTAAGAAAACAGTCCAAAAATCGTTTATAAAAGAAAGTCTTAGAAAGTTGCAAGATAAGTTCTGCAAGCCTGCAGGGGTATTTTATTTATCAAGGATGCCAGACTTTTTGGATATATGGTACTTTAATGTGAAAAAATATATTAAAGGTAGGAAGTACGACTTGGTTGTTACAACTCATGGACCATATCAGCCTAATTTGATAGGTTATTACTTAAAAAAAAATAATCAGACTAGGCATTGGATCGCAGACTATCGAGACTTATGGACACAAAGTCATAACTTTAAAGGTTTGTTTCCATTCACTGTTTATGAGGAGTTTTTAGAAAAAAAAGTTAATAGAATGGCTGATATTATCACTACGGTAAGTGAGCCTTTGGCTCAGCAGTTGAGGGGTAAGTATAATTTAAGCAATGTGCATGTGATTGAGAATGGTTATGATCCAGATGATATTAATGAGCTTGATTCTTCTAGGTATTGGGAAGATGATGCTAAAGTGAGGATTGTGTATACAGGAACTATTTATGAAAAATATCAAGATCCGTCACCCCTATTTAAAGCTATTCGCAATATAAAACAGTCATCAAAATCACAGTTATTGTCTAATTTAGAAATACATTTCTTTGGTGTTAGAAACTATCATTTATCACGATTGATAGAAAATTTTTCAGTTGAAGATTATGTATTTCAAAATGGTGTAATAAAAAGAAAAGATTCGTTAAGAGTTCAAAGAGATGCAGATATATTACTCTTTATGGAGTTTAGAAAAAAAGGTGTGAATGGTGTATTAACAGGAAAAATATTTGAATATATTTCCTCTGGAACTAAAATATGGGGGATAAATACTTCTCAAGAGTCATGTCCAGGACAAATTATTTTGAATAGCGAAATGGGCATTCTTTTTGATAATTCTATATCAAAGATACAGCAGCATTTAGAGAGTGTTTTAGACTGTAAAAGTTTGCTACAGACTAAAAAAATGATATTGTTTGAGAGATATAGTAGAAGAAATCTTTCTACTAAAATGTTAGAATTGTTAGCTGATAGTTTTTAGTGAGAAGCGAGAAGTTGTATGAAAGAAATAATTTTGAATAAAATTAAGAATAAAGAAATAGTTATAGGAGTCGTAGGTTTAGGCTATGTTGGTTTGCCTCTTGCTGTTGAAAAAGCTCTTGCTGGCTTTAAAACAATTGGATTTGATGTTCAGGAGGCAAAGGTTGAGCTTGTTAATCGAGGTAAAAACTATATAGGTGATGTTGTTGATGAGCATTTGAGTGATGTTGTTGATAGAGGTTTACTAAGTGCAACTACAGATTTTAGTTTTATTGGTGATGTTGATTTTATTGCTTTATGTGTTCCAACCCCTCTAGATGAGTATCAACAGCCAAATATTAGCTATGTGAGAGAGTCGGCTAAGGAGATTGCAAAGTATCTTAAAAAAGGAGTTATGGTTGTACTAGAGTCAACAACATATCCAGGCACAACGGAGGAGCTTCTTAAACCAATTCTTGAAGAAGGTTCAGGGTTAAAATGTAGTGAAGACTTCTACCTTGGTTTTTCACCAGAAAGAGTTGACCCGGGTAATAAATTTTTTAAAACAAAAAACACTCCTAAAGTAGTTGGTGCTATTGGTGATGATGCAAGAGACATTATTTCTGAGGTTTATAGACAGGTTTTGGAAAGTGAAGTTTTTGTGACATCAACTCCAGCAGTTGCTGAAATGAGTAAGATTCTTGAAAACACTTATAGAAATATTAATATTGGCTTAGCTAATGAAATGGCTATACTGAGTGAAAGAATGGGAATAAACTACTGGGAAGTTGTTGAAGCAGCTAAAACTAAACCGTTTGGTTTTCAAGCATTTTATCCAGGACCTGGATTAGGTGGTCATTGTATTCCACTTGATCCATATTACCTATCATGGAAAGCTAGGGAGTTTGGCTTTCATACATCTATGATTGAAGCGTCTATGATGGTTAATGATAGAATGCCAGAGTACTGTATTGAAAGAGTATCAAGGATTCTGAATAAGTATGAGAAACCAATTAATGGCTCAAAAATATTAGTATTAGGAGTTGCATATAAAAATGATATTGATGATTATAGAGAGAGCCCTATGTTACCTATTATTAGGATGCTAGAAAATCTAGGTGCTACTGTTAAGTTTTATGATCCATACATATCAAAATATAACTATAAATCTAGTCGGAAAGTTGGACTGAAAGAGCTTAATGAAGAATGTTTACAAGAATCAGATCTAGTATTTGTTGGAAGTAATCATAGTAATATTGATTACAACTTTGTTCAACGGAATGCAAAATTTATATTTGACTCTAAAAATGCTATGGTAAGTGTAGTAAATAGAAATAATATTGAAACTTTATAATACTTAAGGTATTAGCTATATTAGTGGATGATTAGTTTTTTATTAAAATGAGATCCTAGATTTTATACCTAGGCAAGAGAAAAATAGTATTTTAAAGAAAGACTGATCAATCACCACAAATGTAATAGTTATAAAAAATGTTTTTAAAAAAGCATAAAAAGGAAAGATGATGAAAAACTTTGCATTAATAGGAGCTGCTGGATATATAGCACCTAGGCATATGAAAGCTATTAAGGAAACAGGTAATAATTTAGTTGCGTCATATGACGTGTATGATGGAATTGGTATTATGGATAGTAATTTTCCAGAAGCTGAGTTTTTTACAGAACTAGAGAGATTTGAGGATTTTATAGAAAAGTTTAATAGAAAGAATCAAATAGATTATATAGGTATAACTACACCAAACTATTTACACAAAAGCCATATTCGGATAGCACTCAAAAATGGGGCAGATGCTATATGTGAGAAACCTCTTGTTTTAAACCCATCAGATATAGATGAATTAAAGCTTATAGAAAAAGAAACAGGGAGAAAAGTCTATAATATTTTGCAATTGCGGCTACATGAGTCAATTATAGCTTTGAAAGCGAAGGTTGAAAACGAACTAAAAGAAAACCCTAATAAGATTTATGATATCGATTTAACATACCTAACAAGTCGTGGCAAATGGTATTTTGAATCTTGGAAAGGCAAGGATGAAAAATCTGGAGGTATAGCATCAAATATAGGTGTTCATTTCTATGATATGCTTTGTTGGATATTTGGAGATGTAGAAGAAAATATCGTTCATATTAAGCAAGCAGATACAAATGCAGGATACTTTAAATTAAAGAATGCTACTGTTAGATGGTTTCTTTCTGTGAATTATAATTATATACCAGAAGATGTAAAAGCAAAAGGCCTTAGAACATATCGTTCTATTACTGTAGATGGTGATGAGATAGAGTTTAGTGGTGGCTTTACTGATTTACATACAAAAAGCTATGAGCATATATTGAATGGTGGTGGTTTTGGTCTTGATGAGGCTTACGGCTCTATTAGTACTGTTTCAACTATTAGGAATTTGCCTGCTATTGGTCTTGAAGGAGAATACCATCGATTTTGTGAGAAGTTGGATGTATAGGATGATGAATTATTTTATACATGATTCGAGTTATATCGATGATAATGTAACTATAGGTGAAGATACTAAAATTTGGCATTTTTGCCATATTCATTCAGGAGTTAATATCGGCTCTAAATGTTCACTAGGTCAAAATGTAAATGTTGGTAATAATGTAAAAATTGGAAATGGTGTTAAAATACAAAACAATGTTTCTGTATATGAGGGTGTTGAGCTTGAGGATTATGTGTTTTGTGGTCCGTCAATGGTTTTTACTAATGATCTAACTCCTAGGGCAAAATATCCTAAAGGTAAAGACGCATATAAGAAAACATTAGTTAAGTATGGCGCTTCAATAGGAGCAAATGCAACTATAGTATGTGGTAATACTGTAGGTAAGTGGGCTATGATAGCATCTGGGGCCGTTGTGACTAAAGATGTTGCTGACTATGCTTTAGTTGCGGGCATACCTGCTAAGCAGGTGGGCTGGACTTGTGAATGTGGTAGCGTACTTAAGAACATAAATAAATGTGATGATTGTAACAGAAAGTATAAATTAGAAGATAATAAACTGGTGCAAATATAATGGAATTTAGAGACTTAAAAGCACAATATAAAGCTTTAAAAAAAGAAATTGATACAGCTGTTTTAAACATTTTAGAGTCTGGGCAATATATAGGCGGGACTGAAGTGAAGGAGCTTGAAAAAGAATTAGCCGAATATGTGGGTGTTAAACATTGTATAACCTGCGCTAACGGTACAGATGCTTTGACTATTTCTCTTACAGCGTTAGGTATTGGCAAAGATGATATTGTTCTAGTGCCTGATTTTACATTTTTTGCATCTGCAGAATCTGTAGCTTTTGTAGATGCTACTCCGGTATTTGTAGATGTAGATGAGCAAACGTATAATATCTGTCCGTATAAGATTGAAGAAACTATTTTAGAGTTACAGCAAAAAGGTTATGCAAAACAGATTAAAGCTATAATGAGTGTTGACTTATTTGGGCTACCAGCAAATTATCCAGAAATACAAAAAATAGCAGATAAATATAATTTACTAATAATAGAAGATGCTGCCCAAGGTTTCGGTGGTAGTATTAATGGTCAAAAAGCTTGTAGCTTTGGTGATATAGCTACAACTTCATTTTTTCCTGCAAAACCTTTAGGGTGTTATGGAGATGGAGGAGCAATTTTCACAGATAATGATCAATTAGCAACTCTTATACGTTCTTATGTGGTTCACGGTAAAAATGGTGATGATAAGTATGACAATATCCGTATAGGAGTAAATTCTCGATTAGATAGTATTCAAGCGGCTATTTTAAGAGTTAAATTAAAAGCTTTTAAAAACTATGAATTAGATGCGGTAAATAAGGTAGCAAAAAAATATAATCAAGAATTAAAAGACAAGACTTATCAGTTACCATATGTCCCAGAAGGATATATTTCTAGTTTTGCTCAATATACTATTAGGTTGGAGTCAAAAGAGACTAGAGATAACTTACAAAGAGAGTATGCTAGTAAAGGTGTACCAGTTATGGTGTATTATAATAAACCAATGCATAAGCAAGGGGCATTTAAGAATAAATTAATAGAGCTGGACTGTTTTACTGGTTCTCAGGGCTTATGTGATACAGTTTTAAGTTTGCCAATTAACTTATATGGACATGTTGATGAGTGATAATATGTATGATTATGTGATAGTTGGAGCTGGAATAGTTGGTATGACAATAGCATATGAACTGTTACAGAGAGGTAATGACTCAATAAGAATACTTATCGTTGAAAAAGAATCCGATGTTGCATTTCATGCTAGTGGAAGAAATAGTGGGGTTTTGCATGCGGGCTTTTATTACTCTGCAGATAGTTTGAAGGCAAAGCTCACCGTTGAAGGCAATAGGCTCATGAAGGAGTTTTGTAAGTCTCATGGGATACATGTTAATAAGACGGGAAAGCTTGTTGTTGCAAGTAATTTACAAGAGCTAGATGGTTTAAAGGAGTTAAAGAGGCGAGGGGATGTTAATGGTGTTGAACTTGAGTTAATAACTGAAAAAGAAGCTCAGTTAATTGAACCTAATATAAGAACGTACAAATACGCTCTATGGTCACCAAATACTGCATCCGTTAATCCTAAAAAAGTGTGTATGACTTTAAGGGATGAATTAATTTCAAAAGGAGTTGTATTTGCATTTAATACGGATTTCTTAAAATCTAACTATTCATATAAATTTCTTGTTAATGCAGCTGGTCTATATGCTGATAAAGTAGCAAAGCGGTTTGGTTTAGCTAAGGAGTATACATTACTTCCATTTAAAGGCAGGTATGCTAAATATACAGGCATAAAGAATTTTGTTAAAACAAATATATATCCTGTTCCTAATTTGAAGAATCCGTTTTTAGGTGTTCACTATACGGTTACGAATACTGATGAAATCAAAATTGGTCCTACAGCGACCCCAGTTTTTTGGCGAGAAGGATATTCATTGTTTAAAAAATTTAAGCTAAGAGAGTTTGCCGAAATATCTTACTATATTTTAAAGCTATTTGTTAAAAATAAGTTTGGCTTTAGAGAACTAGCATTTGAGGAGCTTAAGAATTATAATAGAAAATATTATGAAAGTAAGGCATGTAAAATGGTTGCTTGCTTTGACAGTAAGTTTAAAAGTATGCCTGCTGGCATAAGAGCTCAACTTTTAAATACTAAGACGTTGGAGCTTGTGCAAGATTTTGTTGTTGAACAAACTGAAAGTTCGATTCATGTTTTAAATGCTGTTAGTCCGGCATTTACATGTAGTTTTGCATTTGCAAAATATATAGCTGATAAGATTGAAATTATTAAAAAGGAAATGAGATGAGTAAATTAAAAGGTTCTAAAGTACTTGTGATTGGTGCAGCTGGCTTTATAGGTGGTTTTGTAGTAAAGGAATTGCTAAAAACAGAGGTCAAAGAAGTTATAATATTTGATAATTTTGCTAGAGGCAAAATGGCGAATATACAAGACTCATTAGAAGATGAAAGATGTAGTATTTTTCCATATGGTGGAGATATAAGAGAAGTAGATGTTTTAGATAAGGCTATGGAAGGTGTAGACTATGTATTCCATCTTGCAGCAATGTGGCTATTGCATTGTAAAGATTTTCCTAGGACAGCTTTTGATGTAAATGTAGCCGGGACATTTAATGTTTTAGAAGCTTGTGTTAAACATAAGGTTAAAAAACTTATATATAGTTCATCAGCATCTGTTTATGGAGATGCTGTAGAAGTTCCTATGAAAGAGGATCACCCATTTAACAATAAGAATTTTTATGGTGCTACAAAAATCTCGGGCGAGTCTATGTGTACTGCCTATAATGATAGATATGGGTTGGAAGTGATTGGTTTGAGGTATATGAATGTGTATGGTCCTGGGCAGGATCAGCATGCTGTTTACAGTGGTGTTGTGCCGATTGTTTTGAATAAGATAGATAGAGGGGAGCAGCCATCTGTTAATGGTGATGGTTCACAAGCTTATGACTTTATTTATGTCGAGGACGTTGCAAGAAGTAATATTGCTGCGGCTGAGTCTGATACAAAATTTGGATATTATAATGTTGGAACAGAAGTTCAAACTACTATAAAAGAGCTTTGCCAAACAATGTTAGAGCTTAAAGGATCTGATCTTGAAATAAACTATATACCATATAGTGCCGATGATGCTAGACAATTGGTCCAGAATAGAATAGGTTCGAAAGATAAAGCTGAGAATGAATTGGGCTTTAAATATAAATACTCTCTTAAGGAAGGTATACAAAAGCTTATAGACTGGAGACAAAAGAGCGGAATAAAGGGCTAATATAATGTGTGGTATTGTCGGAGCCTTGGCTCTAGGGAGTAGTTCTGTTGATATTTCTAGTATAAAGAAAATGGCAGATGTTATTCAGCATAGAGGTCCTGATGATGCTGGCTATTTATGTTTTCATACTGGCCAGAGGCATTCTAAAAAAGTTTCGTTTTTCTTAAACTTAACTGACCAACGATATAAACAAGTTGATGATATGTTGCCTTGTTTAGAGTCTGCCTCAGTACAAAAAGAATTGCATTGTCACGACTATGATCTTTATATGGGGCATAGGAGGCTATCTATAATTGATGTTTCAAGATTAGGTCATCAGCCAATGAGTGATTTATCTAAAAATATTTGGATAGCTTATAATGGTGAAATATACAATTATAAAGACTTGAGGAAAGAGCTTGAGAGTCTAGGATATGCTTTTAAAAGTGAAACAGATACTGAAGTGATTATATACTCGTATGCTGAGTGGGGTATAGATTGTGTAAAGAAGTTGAATGGGATGTTTGCATTCTCTTTATATGATAATCTAAAGAAAAAATTTTATTTAGTTAGGGATAGATATGGGATAAAGCCCATATACTATCATATTACACAGGAAAATACTTTTTTGTATGGTAATGAAATTAAATCGATTTTAGAGTATGGTGGGGTAGCTAATCAAGTAGATGAAAAGGCCCTAAAAGAGTACTTTACTTTCCAGAATATTCTATCAAATAGAACTTTGAATAAAGACATACATATACTTGAGGCTGGCCATTATTTTGAGATAGATTTATCATCACAAAGCATAGCGAAGAGGCAGTACTGGGATTTTGATTTTAAAGAGCCTGAAATTATAAAAGATGAGAAAGAGTATATAGAAGAGCTCGATAGGTTATTTAAGCAGGCTGTTGAAAGACAGCTTGTTGCGGATGTCCCTGTAGGCACTTATTTGAGTGGCGGTATGGATAGTGGATCTATAACTTCTATAGCGGCATCAAAGCTACCTTACCTTAACACTTTTACAGTTGGATTTGATCTTAGTAATATAAGTGGTTTAGAACTGGCTTTTGATGAGAGATCAAAAGCTGAATTTATGTCGTATAAATTTAAAACTGAACATTATGAAATGGTTTTGAAGTCAGGAGACATGGAAAGGTGTATGAATGACTTTGCTTATCATCTTGAGGAACCTAGAGTTGGTCAAAGCTATCCAAACTACTATGCAGCGAAATTAGCTAGTAAATTTGTGAAAGTTGTTCTTGGTGGAGCTGGTGGGGATGAACTATTTGCTGGTTATCCATGGAGATATAACCCAATTCTAAAAAGTAAAAGTTTTGATGATTTCTTGCAGAGATACTACTCTTTTTGGCAAAGACTTTTCTCAAAAAACGAGTTGAATAGTGCTTTTGCAAGTAATATAAGTGATAGTTTCGATTCTTTTGAAGTGTTTAGGAATATATTTGATAAATTTCCAAATAAGGAAAAAAGAAGTGACTATATTAACTTTGCTTTATATTTTGAAGCAAAAACGTTTTTACATGGACTTTTAGTGGTCGAAGATAAGTTATCTATGGCTCATAGCTTGGAAGCAAGAGTACCTTTTTTAGATAACGATTTGGTTGATTTCGCTCAAAAAGTTCCTGCAAAATTTAAACTTAGTAATATTTCAGACATTATTAAGATGAAAGATAGTGACTTAAGTAAACTTACGAAAACAAATAATGGCAAGGAAGTATTAAGAAAAGCAATGTCTAAAAGGGTTCCGGAAGAAATATATAAAGCTGTTAAGCAGGGTTTTTCTAGTCCAGATAATAGTTGGTTTAGAGGAGAAAGTATTGATTTTGTCAGAGATTCTATACTTAACAAAAATGCTAGATTATATTCTTGTATGGATTATGGAGTTGTATCTAAGATGATAAAAGAACACCTTAGTGGAGAAAAAAATAGAAGGTTGCTTATATGGTCTTTGCTTAATTTTAACCAGTGGATGGAAAATTACGGATTATGAAAAAAAGAAGTTCAAAAGCTTATGATTGTAATTATCATCAATGTAGAGTCAAGATGTTTTCAGGGATATGTAAGTATTTTTCTTCTTATAGGCATACATTAAGGATGTATGAGAGGTTGTTAAATATCTCATTATCTGCTTTAGGTTTATACAAGGTTAAAGGTAATGAGTTTAGCTTAAATTTTGCTGATATTAAGCAAGTTCGAGGAGAGTATATTTATATTACTGTTGATTCTATTAGTAAATGTTTAGAAAAAATTGGTCGTAAGCAATATTTAAAGAACTATGAACTTAGACTTCCTATTGAAAAGGGTGATAAATAAAATATGTTAATAAAACTAAAAACATTTTTTCTTATTTTGTTTAAAAACAAATATGTGATTGTGGAAATGACTAAAAGAGATTTATCTCAAAAGTATGCGGGGCAGGTTTTTGGGAAATTATGGGTATTTTTACATCCTATTTTTATGTTGAGTGTTTATGTTCTTATCTTTACAAAATTATTGCCATTAAAGACAGGTGTGCAGGCGGCTGGGGGTAACTATGCTGTATATATATTATCTGGTTTAACTGCATGGTTAGTAATGCAAGAAGCTATTATGAAGAGTACTATAGCAATAAATACTAATTCATCTATTATTAAACAAGTGGTTTTCCCATTAGAAGTATTGCCAATAAAGGCGGTTTTGGGCTCGATGATAAATATGATTATATATATAATCATTTTATTTATTTATATGCTTTTTATAGGTGATCTACCATCTTATATGCTATTTTTACTGCCTATAATCATCTACATGCAGTTTATATTTGTTATAGGATTATCTTTTATTTTATCTAGTGTTGGTGTATATCTTAAAGATTTAAAAGATATGATTCAAATGTTTACATTCATAGCTATGTTTTTACTACCAGTAATATATCATCCTGATCAGCTTCCTAATATATTAAAACCAATTATATATTTAAATCCTTTTAGTTATATTATATTTTGCTATCAAGATGTTTTTTATTATCAATCATTAGAGCATTGGTATGCATGGATAATAGTATTTATGATTTCACATTTAATATTAGTGTTTGGTATTTTTGTTTTTGAAAAACTAAAGGTATTCTTTAGCGATATACTCTAGTTGTATAGTTGTAGAATGGAGTATTAATGACATATAAGTATAGCTTTGAAATACAAGATATTGATGAAAATATTGAAAGTAGCATCAGAAATAAAAATATAAAAAAAGGAATTTTTGAATTACCGTATCCTTTTACTAGTGTAGTAGCAGTGTGTAGTGATATTGATTTTTCGTCACAAGTTGATCATGAAATGTATACATCACTTTTAACTAGAGAATTGGGACTTGATTTTTCGGATTCATGTTTTTTGTTTACATCAATGCCAAATCAAGAATATGGGATTCAACTTAAGAAACCGTTAGCTTTTTTTAACCATGATGGATGTGTTGAAGAGAATCCTAATATAGATGACGGTATAAGTTATCGCTATCTATGTGAAGAGTATGTTAAGGGAAGAGTTGATCACTTTCATGGTTTTTCAGATCTTGGTTTTAATTATCTAGGTCTAGAAAATATTATTACTAATAGAGAGTACAAGGTTGCTAAAAACATAAAGAACCAGTTATTTAATGACTTTGATAGTAGTTATGGTATTAATATTCCTATTTATGATATATATGTCAGTGATTCTAGAATTGAGAAAATTGAAGTTTTAATGAAAGATCATGAAAAACTATTGCTCGAAGTAAAGGATAAAAAGGCATTAGGGAAAGGGGTTGTTTTTTCTAATATAAAGTATATAAAGCTTATTTCAGAAGAAGAAATTAGGTGTGGGGTGATTTTATCTAATTCTTCTAAAGAAAATATAATAAAAATGTTGATTTCTTTGAAAAAGAATATTGATTTACAACTTCCTTTAATAACAGATCATGCTAGTACATTCTTCTTAAATAGCAGTTCAGAGTTATATTATAAAAATAAAAGTAACTCTATAGATTTGAGTCAACATTGGGTAAGAGATTTGGTAATAAAAGATATTGCCCGTGTTTCAACATTGATAGATGACAAAAAGCAAAAAGTATATTTGGCATCATTGCTTAAAAAAGAATTTAGTCTGAGATTTGTTAACCCATCAGGACTCTCTGGAGAAGATGTAGATAGTTTTTCTATTTTTAATGTTTTAAGACCTTCTTTGATGCGTGATGGTGATGGGATTTATGTCGCAAGACGTATACTGATGTTAAATGCAATGGAAAGAAGAATTAATAAGTCATTTACAAAAAATAGACGTACATTGGGTTTTCATCGAGTAATTGATGAAGTCTTGAGTAGAATTAATAGTGGTATAAAAGATAGAGTTTTCCCTATATATACCCATCTAGGTTTTATAAAACCATCTCAGAGAAATGAGGACTATTATTTTAAAAGTTTGACGGGCTTAAAAGAGATATCGAATTCTTTTTACGGTAAAAAATCAGTAGTAAGAAACAGAGTCTTATTCACTAAAGCAATCTCACTATATGATTATTCACTTGTTATTAATGATTTATATAATAGTACAAAGAGATTGTTTGATAATATTTTTATCTTTTCCTGGAAAGATAAAACATTGAAAAAAAAGGTTTGCACTAGCTTAAATTCATTAAATGGAGTCTCATTTAGAGTAAAAAGTTTTAAAAAGACTCGAGTTTATTTGAATTTTAAGCGTATAAGGAGTTTAGCATATTTTGATAATGGAATTGATGGAAAAGTTGTTAAAATAATAGGTAGGGGTTATAAAGAAACATTACTAAATAAGCTGACAAGAGAAAAAAGTTTGATTGTTGATGGTTATTTCACTAAAGATATTAAGTTTCAAATAGATGCGCAGTATATTTATATGAAATTTAAGAAAAACTTTCAGAATTCAAGCTTTGGTATTATTTTTACAACTTTATCGGGAGGGCGCTTCTTGATTGGTAACAATATAGATATATCAGATCTTAATGTAGATGCATATTACTTTTTTAAATATATTAATCCAGAAAATGAATATAATATTCCCTTGTATGACTTTACTTGGGTTCGTGATACTCCTAGTTTGTTAACACATGAAATCTCTAGAGTAGAAATTGACTTTAAAAAGAATAGTAATAAGGATGAGTTGATTTTGTTAGATTTAGACTTTTTTAAATCAAAAAGTTTTTAGTATTAAAGAAGGATAAAAAATGCATAAAGAATATGAGCGTATAGAAAAATTTATAAAAGAAAACTCTCAAGATAATTACTATGAGGTAGTTTTTGAACATCCAATGTCTTTTTATGAAGAAAGAGTCATGATGTCTGGAGTTACAGGATATAAAAAGGTTTTAGATGCAGGGTGTGGATATGGTCAGTGGAGTGTAGCATTATCAAAATATAATAAAGAGGTTGTTGCTCTTGATCATAGTGAATACATGTTAAAATGTGCGAATAATTTAAAAAAGCATTGTGGTGTTACTAATTTAAATTTTATACATGGAGACTTACATAGTACTATGGAGTCTTTTGATAATATGTCATTTGAAGCAATTTGGATATGGAGTACTTTGATGTTTTTAAATAGAGATCATGTTCTTAGAGAATTTAATCGTATTTTAAAGCCAGGAGGGGTGATATTTGTTGGATCGAAAAATTCAATAGGTAGAGTCTTTTATAAGATTTTTCATTTGGGTTTTAAAAAGTTGGATTTTAAAGCTATTAAACGAGAATTTAAAAATGTTTTCTATGGTAGGAGAATTGATTATATAAATAACTATAGTATGCTAAGCCAATTAGAGAATGTTTATGAGCCATATGGTTTCGATGTAATAGCGAAAGACTCTGAAGGTTTTATAGATATGGAGTTGAAAGGTCGGAAAAAACCAATGTTTAAGCCGAAGTTTCTATTTATGAGATCTAATATAGAGTTTATTTTAAAAAAGAGAGACTAATACTTTTATGAAACAAAGTAGAAAAGAAGTTGTAATTAAAGTTAATAAGTTGAATAAGGTTTATTCAATATATGATAATGCATATCAAATTGTTAAACATTTATTTTTTGGTAAAAAACCGAGGAAGGAATTTCAAGCTTTAAAAGATATTTCTTTTGAAATAAGTAAAGGTCAAGTTGTTGGAGTCGTTGGAAGAAATGGTTCCGGGAAGAGTACACTTTTGAAAATTTTGGCAGGAACATTATCAAAAACTTCAGGTAATGTAGAAATATCTGGTAAAGTTATTGCTATATTAGAATTGGGGACAGGCTTTGACCCTGAGTATACTGGGCGAGAGAATATATATTTTAGTGGTGTGTCTAGAGGTATATCAAAAACTCAAATAGAGTCTAGGATAGATGAAATTATAGACTTTAGTGAGTTACGAGATGTTATAGATCAACCTTTCAAGACTTATTCTAGTGGTATGCAGGCAAGGCTTACATTTAGTGCAGCTCTTCTTAGTACTACTCCGGATATTTTTATTATTGATGAAGCTTTATCTACGGGAGACTCTTTGTTTCAAAAAAAATGTTTTATGGAAGTTGAGAGACTTATTAAAGAAGGAGTAACAGTTTTTTTTGTTACACATGATATGTCAGCTATACTACAATATTGTAATAGCGCTATTCTTTTATCAAAAGGTGAGGTCATTAAGCTGGGAGATCCTAAAGAGATAGAGCATGCATATAATGAAATCTTATATAAAGCAGAGAATAAAGGTATATCAGGAAATGTTCTTTCAACTAAGAAAAATGATTTGGTTGATGATGGTCGAAAAGCAAAGGTTTTAAGCTTAGAACTCTATGATGACAAAGGAATACCTATTAAAAAAATGCTTACCAATGAGTATTATACTGTAAAAGTAAAAATTTATAGTTTTCAAGAAGTAGATGTGGTTTTTGGAATCTCTTTTGAAAATATAAAGAATATTACCATATGTGGATTTAATTCTTTTTATCGAAAAAAAATCTTTTCAATGGGCGCAAAAGAGTACTTAGAAGTGAGCGTGAGATTTAAATGCCTTTTGAGTCAGGGAAGCTATAGTTTAGTAGGAGGTGTCTCAAGCTATAAAGAAGGTAAGGTTTTCGCAGAGCATATATTAAACGACTCGTTATACGTTAATGTAGAGTCTACGCCTTTTTTAGGATTTTTTGATATGAATCCTGAGATATTACATGAATAGGATGATCGATTTTGTTATGAACCTAATTGTATTGATTATAAATTTCTTTAAGAACAAAATTATATAGAGTGATTTATGAATTGTTTTAAATATGGACTATGGGAAATGGTTTTATTATGAATAGTTATTTTATTCTTAGCTGTGCAAGAAGTGGTTCAACATCTTTAGCAAGGATTCTCAATCTCGCGACAAACTCTATTTGTCAGAGTGAGCCGATGCCTAATCTTTGCATAGAAACTCGATTAGCAATGGAGGGCAAGCTTTCAGAAACTCAAACTGATGAAGTCTTAGAAAGAAGTGTAATGACTAGAGTAGAACATTTTAGAAATGATTACGAAGTCTACGGTGAAAAAAACGTTACTTTTGGGCCATTTATAGAACAAATGTACAAAAAATTAAATTGTAAGTTTATTTTTCTTAAAAGAGATGGTCGAGATGTTGTTTCGTCAATGCTTAATTGGCATAATCACAAGTTTGGCGATTTTTATAAAGAAGCTTGCGACTTCGGAGATGTTTCTCCAGAGGCTTTAGCTGCTGCAAAAGAGCTTTTAGCGTATCAAGATATTTCTGATTTCTCTAGACCTAGACCACTAGTTTATGATGATCTGTACTTGAAGTGGAATTCACTCAGCAGATTTGAAATGTGTAGTTATTACTGGTCTTATATAAATAACTTATATTTGGAAAATTTATCTAAAATATCAAAGAATAACTATATCGAATTAGACTATACCAAAGTACTCCCAGAAGATGTATCAAAAGTCTTAGACTTCCTTGGTTTAAAGGGAGTTGAAGAGCAAACTATTCAACTAATGCTTAATGAGAAAATAAACTCATTAGAAAACAGAGAAGATAAAAAAGGTAAATTTCCGAGTTGGGTAAAGTGGTCTGACCAACTTAGGCGAAAGTTTGAAAAATTTGCAAAGGATACTATGTATGAACTTGGATATTTTATTGATGGAGCAACTAACTGGAAACCAGTAGATTTTGGAAAATATTGGAAAGAGCAGAAGAAAGCTGATAATGACTGGTTTGAGTGGATGTACCATAGTCGTAAATATGCTCATGATGATTTAATACAGTTTGTAAAAAATAATGATATAAAATCTGTGGCGGATTTTGGTTGTGGTACATCTGTAGGCTATAGTCAAGCATTTAGTGATATACAATATGTAGGTGTTGATATTAGTGAAGGTAATATCGAATGGTGTAGGCAAAATAGATATAACTTAAAGCATAAATATATTGCTAGAGACTTTATCCAATATCCTCTTGATGAGAAGGTAGATCTTGTATTTTCCAGTGGAACTATTGATAACGCATATGATGTCCGAGCTTTTATAAAGGCAATGGTTGATAGTAGTAGGAAGTGTATAAGCTTTACCTTATATAGGGGTTGGTTCCTTGATTTAGATGATGTGATATATAACTATAATCTAGATGGTTATTTTTATAATGATATTGGTGTGAGATTCTTGCAAAGATATTTAAAAGAGCTCGGTTGTAAGGAGATCTCTATAACACCTCTAGAAACAGGTAAAAATGATATTATTTATGAAACTAGGGTTGTTGCTTATGTATAGTAGAGTTAGGAAGGAGGTATATCGTAGAATTAAAAATTATTTTTTGAAATTTAAATATAGGTTATTTAGTCTTGAAAAGAAAAAAACAAACGCATTTACAGCCAGAGATTATAATAATTATTTTGAACAAGTACTTAATAATTATGACCAAATAAATAATCCTTTTTGGTTCTATGAAAAATTGATAGATGATTTAAATGATATAACAGATGTTAGCTTAGAGCCATTAAAAGAGTTCGCTAATAGTAAAAATGATTGTAATAAAATTAGAATTGGTTTAAGACATGATATTGATGCTGACCCGGTCACAGCTGTCAGATGTTCTCGAGCTTTAGCTAGAAGAGGACTCTCAGGGAGTTTCTTTTTTTTGCATAGTGCTCCATATTATGGTGATTTCTATGATGGGGTGTTCTTAAGGAATCCTGAATTAGTAACATGGGTTAAAAGTATAGTAATTGCTGGATCAGAAATAGGATTGCATAATGATGCAATAGGTATAGCTGAAAATCACAGAATTAATGGTGTTGAACACCTTATAAATGAAATTGATTGGTTTAGAAGTCTTGGTACAAATATTTATGGAACAGTCGCACATAATAACTTTTTGGTTGCTGGGGCAGAAAACTATGAAGTTTTTGAAGAGAGAGTATTATATTCAAGAGGTTTTTTTGCAAATGCTAGAAAGGGTATAGGAACGATTAATTTTGGACGTCTAAATTTGGAGTATGAAGGAACTTTTGCATCACCTAAGAAGAAAATAAATAAAAGCGAGGTTTTGGAATATCAAAAGTCTGATTATAGAAAGTGTAATATGACAGATAGGGATTGGACATATAGGTACTTCTTTGAAAACCCTGTCAATGATTGGGACTGTGATGGTCAGATATGGTTGGTTGGTACTAATTTATGGATTGTAGCTTATACTGATAGCTCAGGGAAAGAATATTTTAAATTTAATGTTTCTCTTTCTAAAGTAATAAGTTTTTTAAAAAACAATGTGGAGATAGGAGCTAGGATTCTGTTGGTTTTACATCCAGAGTACTATTCAAAAGAGTATTAGGAACAGATAGTATGAAAAAAAAGAATAAAGTTTTACATATTGGGAATATTGCAAATAATGCATATCTGAATGCAAAAATCCTAAATTCTGATACAGATATTAAATCTGATGTTTTATCATTGAACTATTATCATATAATGGGATGCCCTGAATGGGAAGATTATGATTTTAAAGAGGATTATGGCGATGATTTTAATCCTAAATGGGATAATAGAAATTTTAAGAGACCTTCTTGGTTTTCGTCAGGAAATGGTAAGTTTGCAATAAAATACTTAATTCATAAAAATAAAGGGAATAATATAAGAGCCCTTATATATAGATGTTTAGCAAAATATAAGAAGACACTCAACCTTTCTTCAAATTTAGGTATAGTATTTAAAGATGCTCAATTTTTGTTTATTGCTTTAGCTATTGCTTTTGTCAAAGTAGACTTTCAATATGTCAAATCTTTTTTTAAGAATAAAACAGGTGGCTTGAGAGATAAAATAATATATAAAAGCTTTATTACAATTTTGTTGTTGCTAACTATACCTTTGTGGCCATTATTTATAGTATTTGCTTATTTTCATATTAAGTTAGGTTCAAAAGCCGAAACGTCAGAAATCGAAGCTTCGATAAATCGTTTATATACTAGGTTAGTGAATTTAGCTAAGAGTGACTATATTCCAACTAAAAAAGAACTAGAACCATATATTCGAACAGCTTTAATGTTAGAAGAACTCTTTAATTATTATGATTTAATTATAGGGTATGGTATAGAGGGCATATATCCACTTTTACTTGGGGAGAAGTATATAGCTTTTGAACACGGTACAATTAGGAATTTACCTTTTCAAAATACACCTCTTGGTTTTGTTACTAGAGTCACTTATGAGCATGCAAATCATGTGATAATTACAAATGCTGATAATCTTTTAGCAGCTCAAAACCTAAAATTAAAGAAATATACTTTTGTACCACACCCAATAAATGAAGAACCTCTAATTAAAATAAGCAATGACTATGAAGATTTGCATTCTAGATATAATACAGACTTTATTGCTTTTCATCCATCTAGACAGCATTGGGAAAAAGATGTAAGACATCCTGATTGGGAAAAAGGTAATGATATTTTTATAGAGGGTTTTGCTAAGTTTGTTAGAGATGTAAATAGTCAGGCAAAAGCAATATTGATTTCTTGGGGACTTAAAGTTGAGGATAGTAAGTCGTTAATTGAATCATTAGGGATACAAGATAATATTATATGGTTAAAACCTAAGGGCACATATGAAATGACAAGAACTATTCTTGGGATTGATTTATTAGCTGATCAGTTTTATTTGGGAGCATTTGGAAGTACAGCCCCTCGCGCGTGGCTATGCTCTAAACCATCTATGCTATATTTGAATGAGGATATGCATGAGTGGTGTTTTGATGAAATGCCAATAAATATTCAGGCAAAATCACCAGAAGATGTATTTGATGGGCTTAAGTATATTTATTCATGTGTTGTAGATAATAAGCATGAGTTTGGTGAGAAGTCTAGAGAGTGGTATAAAAAGCACCATTCTAATAGTGTTATTAGAGAAAAATTAGTAAGAATAATTGATTCACTATGATTGCTAGGTTTAGAAAGTTTTTTATTAAAGTTGGGGTTTTTCCATTTATTATTTTTTCCTCTATATTATATCGTTTTCTAAATAAAGAAGTCGATATCGGAATTGGACCATGTCCCATAATCAATAACGTATATCATAAAAAAGCTTTACAAAGGTTGGGATATAAAGTAGAAACTTTTGTTTATACTACATATTTTATTACAAATGATTTTGATATAAATTTATCTAATCATGGTATGTTTAAAAAAATTTTTACTTTTATACAGTTGCCTTTTAAATATAATGTTTTGATTATTTATTTTAATGGTGGACCATTAAGCATTTTAGGGTATGGTAAATTGGAACCATTTTTATATAAATTAGCAAAAGTTAAGACGATAGTTCTACCGTATGGCTCAGATATTCAAGATATGTCAAGAAGTGCTAACTTGTACTTTAAGCATGTTATGAGTATTGATTATTCTAATTATAGATTTAAGAGAGTGGATATATCAAGACAAATAGACTTATGGACTCAAAAAGCTGATTTTATTTTTTCTGGATGTGAATGGGTTGATTATATGTATTATTGGGATCAACTAATGTTAGGCCATTTTTCTATAGATATAGAAGATAAAAAATTTATTAATAAGAATAGTCTAGTAAAAATAAAATCAGATTCTTTTAAAGTACTCCACGCCCCTAATCATTCTAATATTAAAGGTACATCCTTCTTTGTGGAGGCAGTTCGGGAACTTAAAGAAGAAGGATATGATATAGAATTAATAATTAAACAAAAAGTTCCAAATGAAGAGATAATTGCAGCTATACACTCTGTTGATTTGGTTCTGGATCAGCTTGTTGTTGGATGGTATGCTATGTTTAGTTTAGAGGCTATGTCATGTAATAAACCAGTAGTATGTTTTTTAAGAGATGATTTGATTAATTTATATAAAAGAACTAACCTACTTGTAGATTGCCCTGTAATAAATGCAAATATAGAAAATATCAAAGATAAAATAGCTTGGTGTTATAATAATAGAGAGAAGTTGGAGTCCATAGCTGGTCGTGGTAGAGATTTTGTCAAGAAAAATCATTCTTTGGAAAGTGTGGGAAAAATATTTGATGGAGCAATCAAAAAAATTATGTAATTGTAATTGTCTATCATAAATAATTGGAGATTAATAAATGAGAAGTTTAGTTACTGGAGCAAATGGTTTATTAGGTAGAGCTTTAATAAAGGAATTAAGTAAGAATGGTATTGTTTATGCTTTAGTTCGAGATAAAAGCAAGATTTCATTTGAGCAAAATGAAAATATAATTATTTTAGAAGAAGATTTAAAGAGTTTTGATGAAAAAAGGTTACCTAAAAATATCGATAATGTGTACTATCTTGCTCAGTCTAAAAAGTTTAGGGAGTTTCCTGATGGTGTTGAAGATATGCTCCATATTAATATCATAGCACCAAATCGTTTAGCTGTATGGTCTATGAAAAATAATGTTAAAAGATTTGTTTATGCGTCAACGGGAGGAGTTTATGGCTTTTCTGATAATGCTTGTGAACAAACTGATATAATTGCAAACAATCAGTTGGGATACTATCCAGATACTAAGCTAGCAGCGGAAAACTTGTTAATTAATTTCTCATCTAGTTTTGAAGCTCTTGTGATTTTGAGACCTTTTTTTATTTATGGAGAAGGTCAGGAGGAGTCTATGCTCATACCAAGATTAATATCAAATATTGAAAATAGAAATGAAATTGCTCTAAGTGGAAAAGATGGTATAAAAATAAATCCTATATATGCTACAGATGCAGCTAAGGCATTATTAAATATACCGAGCTTAAAAGGAAAACATATTATTAATATAGCAGGTGATGAGATTGTTTCTCTGAGAGAGATATTATATATAATAAGTGACTCTCTTGGAGTAGAGCCAAATATTGTAGTGAAAGATATCAATCAAAATAACTTAGTTGCTGATAGCAGTATTATGAGAAGCATGTTAGCAAAACCAGAAGTTGATTTAAAAGCTGGAATAAATATGATGGTGAAATCAAAATGAGAGTGCTTCATCTTCCAACAGCAGTTGGAGGGAATTCATGGGGATTGGCACAAGCCGAAAAAAAGATAGGGTTAGATAGTACTGTTCTGATCGATTCAAATAACTGGCTTAATTATAAAAGTGATATATGTTTAAACTTAGAAAGCAAAAACTATGTATATAGTTTATATAAGAGATTAAATTTTTTTTTAAGAATAAGAAAAAAATATGATGTATATCATTTTAACTTTGGAACATCTCTTATAGATACTAAGTTTTTTGGACTTTATTTGCTAGATTTACCTTTTTATAGAGGTAAAAAAATAATGACTTATAATGGGGGAGACGCTCGACAAAATTTAAATAGGATAAAGGATAAATTTATTGATAAAGTATATGAAATTACAACCTATAGAAATGAGAGAAGAAATAAGGCTATTAGAAAAAGAATTATAAAAGTTTCAAAATATGTTGACCATATTTTTTCAGTTAATCCAGATTTGATGAACTTCTTACCTAAAGATAAAACTACTTTTCTCCCTTATACAATAGCTAAATGGAGTGAAATAAAATATATACCTTATAAGTTAAATGAAAAGATAAGAATAGTACATGCACCTACATCACGAGAGATAAAAGGATCAAGTTATATATTGAAGGCTCTTGATAAATTACAGAAAAAATATCCCATTGTAGAAGTGTGCATTATAGAAAATATTGCTTATGATGAGGCCATAGAGAGATATAAATATGCTGATTTGGTTATAGATCAAGTTTTAATTGGATGGTATGGAGCGTTAGCTGTTGAGGTGATGAAAATGGGTAAACCACTAGCAGTCTATATACGAAAGGAAGATTTATGTTTTGTTCCAAAACAAATGGCAGAAGATGTGCTCGATACTGTTATTAATATAAATAGTAGTAATGTGGAGAATGTTTTAGAACAATATATTTTAAATAAAAATAGATTATATGAGAAAAGTAAGAAATCTGTTGAATATGCCCATAAATGGCATGATCCAGTTAAAATTGCTAAGGAAGTTCAAAAAGTCTATCTGGCATAGTATAATAATTTAATATTTATTACACATATTTTTGATTAGACATTTATGCAAACACATCTTAAAAAACTTGAAAATGAATCGATTCAAATTTTCCGAGAAGTTATGGCACAGTTTGATAATCCTGTGATGCTGTATTCCGTTGGCAAGGATTCATCTGTTTTACTCCACTTAGCTCGCAAGGCTTTCTATCCTAGTAAAGTTCCATTTCCTTTACTTCATGTTGATACTACATGGAAATTTAAGGAAATGATAGAGTTTAGAGATAATGTGGCGAAAGAGTATGGTTTTGAACTTTTAGTGCATACTAATCAAGAAGGAATTGATCAAAATGTTGGGCCATTTTCTCATGGTAGTGCAAAGCATACTGATATAATGAAAACTCAATCACTTAAGCAAGCTTTGAATAAGTACAAGTTTGATGCTGCATTTGGAGGTGCTCGTAGAGATGAGGAAAAGTCTCGAGCAAAAGAAAGAATTTTTTCTTTTAGAGATAAAAATCATCGCTGGGACCCTAAAAATCAGAGGCCGGAACTTTGGAATATTTATAATGGTCAAGTAAACAAGGGTGAGAGTATTCGAGTTTTTCCTCTTTCAAACTGGACAGAGCTAGATATTTGGCAATATATTTATATGGAAAATATAAAAATTCCTAGCCTGTATTTTGCTAAAGAAAGACCTGTTGTTGAATACGATGGTATATTAATGATGGTTGATGATGAGAGGACTCCTATAGATCTCAGAGATAAAGCAGTTAATAAAAAAGTTAGATTTAGAACTTTAGGTTGCTATCCGCTTACAGGAGCTATAGAGTCTGATGCTGACACGTTACCTGATATTATTCAGGAGATGTTGCTAACAAAAACATCTGAACGGCAAGGTAGAGCTATAGATAAAGATAGTAGTGGTTCAATGGAAAAGAAAAAGATAGAGGGGTATTTCTAATGAGTCATGCGTCAGCACTTATTCAGGAGAATATTTTAGCTTATTTAAAACAACATGAGCAAAAAGAACTTCTTAGGTTTATAACATGTGGAAGTGTGGATGATGGTAAAAGTACTTTAATTGGAAGGCTTCTGCATGATAGTAAGTTGATTTTTGAAGATCAGCTAGCTACGATTGTAGAAGATAGTAAGAAAGTTGGTACCCAAGGTGGTGGTATCGATTTAGCATTGCTTGTAGATGGATTACAATCTGAAAGAGAGCAGGGTATTACTATAGATGTGGCTTATAGATATTTTTCAACTGATAAGCGTAAATTTATCATAGCTGATACACCAGGCCATGAACAATATACTCGCAACATGGCAACTGGCGCGTCAAACTGTGATTTGGCGATAATCCTTGTGGATGCTAGAAACGGCGTTCAAACTCAGACACGTAGGCATAGCTTTATCTGCTCACTACTTGGTATAAAGCATGTAATTGTAGCTGTAAATAAGATGGATATGGTTGATTATTCACAAGGTGTTTATAAAGCAATCCAAGAAGATTATCTGAAATTAGCAGGAAGTCTTGAGATACCTGATATTCGATTCGTACCAATATCAGCGCTAAAAGGCGACAATGTAGTTAGCAAAAGTGTTAATATGCCATGGTTCAGAGGATCTGCATTAATTCATTATCTAGAGACTTTAAAGATAGGTCAATCAGTTAGTGATGAGTTTCGCTTCCCCGTACAGATAGTGAGTAGACCTAATTCAGACTTTAGAGGCTTCCAAGGAACTGTAGTATCTGGCAAAGTTAGTGTTGGAGATACTATCAGAGTAATGCCAAGTGGCAAGATTACAACTATTAAGTCAATAGTATCATTTGATGGTGATCTTGTGTGTGCAGAGGCCGGAGAAGCTGTTACCTTGACAACAAATGATGAGATTGATATTAGTCGTGGTGATATGATTGTTCATAAGGACTCTATATCACATGTGTCATCTAATATTAAAGCTCATATTGTTTGGATGCATGAGCAACCTCTGATAGAAGGTAAAGATTATTATATAAAGTTTTTGACTAAACAAGTGACAGGCTCGGTACGTAAGTTTAATTACAAAACAGATATAAATATACTAAAAGATATTGATTGTGGCAAATTAGATTTAAATGAGATAGGTGCGGTTGAGCTGAAATTGTCAGAACCTGTATGCTTTGATGATTATCAAAAAAATAGAGCTACAGGAGCATTCATAGTTATAGATAGGTTATCAAATGCGACAGTAGGTGCTGGAATGATTATTAAGCCACTTGCAGATGGCGAGCTTAGAAGTGATAGTCATGATTATTCAGAGTTTGAGCTAGAGTTAAATGATCTTATTCGCAAGCATTTTCCTCATTGGGGAGCCAAAAACTTAAGAGGCTAGCTTGTGAGCGCAATTTTATTATTTTTTATTATAATTATTATGTTAGTGTTATTGTGCTTTTATCAGCATAAGACATTGATGATTTTTGTTGTTGTGATGTTTTTTTGCTTTGGTTTGGGCTGGGTTAGTCAAAAAGAGTTGTTAGCAAATGCTTCTAACTCATCATTGGTTACACTTGTAATCATTATGATACTTGCATCGGTGATTGAAAAAACAAGCGTGTTACGAAAGTTACAAAACTTACTGACTGCTAAGACAGAGAAAAAAACTCTAATAAAGGTTTTGGGTGTTTCGGCACTATCATCATCAGTGTTAAATAATACTGCCGTTGTAGCTATCCTTATCAAAGCTATTAATAACTCAAAAGCAGTACTACCATCTAGACTTTTGATACCTATGTCATATGCAACTATTATGGGTGGTACCTTGACTTTGATTGGAACCTCAACAAATCTTGTTGTTAGTAGTATGTATTCAGCTGCTACTGGGTCCAAAGGTTTTGGTTTCTTTGATTTTACAATTGTGGGAACTGTAGTAACTATATTTGGTTGTATAACATTATATTTTACAAGTAGGTTTTTACCCAAAAAAGAACTTCAAGCGAATAGTTATAGTAGTTACATGGTTGAGGCAGAGATTCTTTCTAAATCATCGCTTATTGGCAAAAGTGTTGAAAAAGCTGGATTACGCCACCTCGAGGATCTATTTCTTGCCGAAATTATAAGAAAAAATGGTGATAGAATTTGCCCTGTTAAACCCCATGATATTCTTGGAGATGGGGACAAGCTACTATTCTCTGGGGATATCCAAAAAGTCTCGATATTAAATCAGTTTGATAGTTTGAAACTATATGCACAAACAGAAGGATTTGATACTCTACAGTTAACAGAGGTTCTAGTAAAGCAAGATTCTAGTGTCATTGGTAAGAGTCTCAAAGAAATTGAGTTTCGATCAAAATTTGATGCAGCAGTGGTGGCAGTGCGTAGAGATGGTGAAAAAATTTCTGGTAAGCTTGGTAAGCTAATTATCAAAGCTGGAGACTTTTTGTTATTGGCTACAGGCGATGATTTTAAAAGTAGGGCTAATATATTTCAAAACTTTTTGGTCATAAAAGGGGTAGAACCGAAAAGAGTGGTTACAGGCTGGCGTGAGGCTTTGGTAATATTTGGTTTTATTGCTGTTATTGTTTATTCTATTTTTTCTGGGAATTCACTATTTTCTGGGATGCTTATATTATTGGGTATTTTGGTGTTAACTAAGAGTATATCTGTCAATGAGATCAAAAATAGCTTTCCTACTGAAGTTTGGTTGATAGTGACTAGTTCATTATGTATTGCAACAAGTATGGATAATACAGGTTTAGCAGCTACTATTGCTGATTTTTCGCGCACGTATTTGACAGGACACTCTGCCATAGTTATATTTGTGGGGATTTTTATCACGACAATATTACTGACAGAGTTTATAACCAATAATGCTGCTGCTGCATTGATGTTCCCTGTTGCATATAACTTAGCATTAGGGGTTGGTATCAATGTGTTTCCAGTGGTGCTTGGGGTGGCGTTTGCAGCATCTGCAAGTTTCTTGACTCCGTATGGTTATCAAACTAATCTAATGGTAATGAATGCTGCAAACTATAAGTGGCGGGACTTTATTATAACGGGAGTGCCAGTATCAATAGTATATATAGTATCTTGTTGTGTAATGATACCTATAATTTATCCTTTATATTAATGGAGATATAAATAAGTGAGCAAAAATATTGTTTGGCATGATTCTAGTGTTTCAGCGGATGAAAGGAGTTGTCATAAAAATCATAAGGCAGTTGTGCTTTGGTATACTGGCTTAAGTGGCTCAGGTAAGTCGACTATTGCAAATGCTGTTGATCGTATACTGCATCAAAAAGGCTATCATACTTATGTATTGGATGGTGATAATATCCGTCATGGTCTTAATAAAGATTTGGGTTTTGATGAAGCTAGTCGTATTGAAAATATTAGGCGTATTTCTGAGGTCTCTAGGCTTTTTGTAGATGCTGGGATTATAGTTAGTACAGCCTTTATTTCGCCATATATCTCTGATAGGGAGCAGGCTAGAGAGCTAATTGGTAAGAATAACTTTATTGAAATTTTTATAGATACCGAATTATCAGAATGTGAAAGTAGAGATCCCAAAGGTTTGTATAAAAAGGCAAGAGCTGGAGAAATAGCAGACTTTACAGGTATTTCTTCACTGTATGAGCAACCTAAAGATCCACAGATACATATAAAAACCCAAGAGAAAACAATCTATGAATGTTCGAATATAATAGTTGAATATTTAATTTCAAACAATAAAATATAAGGTATACTTCATGTATATGGATATTTTCAATGGTGATGCTGATGGTATATTATCACTTATTCAGCTGCGTAAGGCATTTCCAGTATTGAGTGACGACTATAAATTAGTCACTGGAGTCAAAAGAGATATTTCTTTATGTAAAAATATCTCTAACAAAGATGCTGATGGTGCAATAGTAACAGTATTAGATATTTCGTATGATAAGAATTATCAAGATATAGAAAGACTATTAGGCTATGTAAGTCAGATATCATATTTTGATCATCATCAGGCTAATAAGCTAATTTCAAATCAAAAATTAAAAGCCCATATAAATACATCAGCAGATATTTGTACAGCATTATTAGTTAGTAATAGCTTGTATAGGAAATATCATCTTTGGGCTATCGTTGCAGCCTATGGTGACAATCTATTTCATATAGCAAATAATGAGGCGGATATGCTTAATCTTAAAGATGATCAAAGAGCTCAGTTAAAAGAGCTAGGAATGTTAATAAACTATAATAGTTATGGTGATACGGTTGATGATTTGTACTATCATCCTGCTGATTTGTACTATGAACTAATAAAGTATGAGACGCCATTTGATGTTGTTGCCGATAAAGAATCTTGCTTTTATAAGCTAAGAGAAGGTTATGCAAATGATATCAAGAGTCTAGATAACTTTAAATGTGAAGATTTTAATAATCTTAAGTTAATCAAACTACCTAATGCACCTTGGGCAAGGAGAATTAGTGGAACACTTGGTAATGATTTGGCAAATAAGTTTCGTGATAAAGCTATTATAGTTGCAACAGCAAAAAATGATGATAATTATTTGATAAGCCTAAGAGCTCCAAAAACTAAACCATTTGGAGCGGCTAGTATTTGTTCTTTATTCTCTACAGGAGGCGGTAGGGAAACTGCTGCTGGAGTCAATGATTTACCATCAGAGATGTTAGATATATTTATTAAAAATGTTGATTCGAGTTATAGTTAAATAGTATAGTTTGAACAGTGTTATCAACTTTATACCAATAACTATAGCTAATTGATTCTTTGAATTATATAATATCTAGCATGGTGATTCTGATTTTATTTGTTTGTAAACGATGTTTAATAATAAGAGTATACTAATAACCGGTGGTACTGGTAGTTTTGGTAAAAAATACACAGAAATTCTTTTATCTGAATATAAGCCTAAAAAGATAATTATCTTTAGTAGAGATGAGTTAAAGCAGTTTGAAATGTCTCAAGAGTTTAATGCTTCTTGTATGAGGTACTTCATTGGCGATGTTAGGGATGGTGAAAGACTAAAAGAAGCTATGGACGGAGTTGACTATGTAATCCATGCAGCAGCTCAAAAACAAGTTCCAGCAGCTGAGTATAATCCAATGGAGTGTATTAAAACTAACATTCATGGTGCTGAGAATGTTATTAAAGCAGCTATAGCTAATGGGGTTAAAAGAGTAATCGCACTATCTACTGATAAAGCAGCGAACCCTGTTAACTTATATGGGGCTACAAAATTAGCTTCAGATAAACTTTTTGTTGCAGCTAATAATACTGTCGGACATAGAGATACTAGGTTTGCAGTTGTTCGCTATGGTAATGTTCTAGGTAGTAGAGGTTCTGTTATACCATTTTTTCAAAAATTAATAGATGATGGAGCTAAAGAACTTCCAATTACTCATGAGAATATGACTCGTTTTCTTATAACATTAGAAGAGGGGGTTAGATTCGTATTAAAGAATTTTGAAAGAATGCAAGGCGGTGAAATATTTGTCCCTAAAATTCCTTCTATGTATATGACAGAATTAGCAAAAGCAATGGCTCCTGACTTACCTCACAACATTATTGGTATTAGACCAGGAGAAAAGCTACATGAGATAATGTGTCCAGCGGACGATTCTCATTTAACACTAGAGTTTCATGATCATTATGTTTTATGTCCTACTATTCAGTTTGCACATAAGACTGACTTTACTAAAAATTTAATAGATGAGGACGGAGTTCCTGTAGAGCTTGGTTTTGAGTATAATTCAGGTAATAATAAAGAATGGTTAACTCATGAATCATTTTTGGAAATGATGTCAAGGATGTAGGATTATGGATTTTATCCCTTATGGTAGGCAGAATATATCTGCAGATGATATAAGTGCCGTTGTAGATACATTGAAATCAGACTTTCTAACTCAAGGGCCTACGGTTAGAAGTTTTGAGAAGGCTGTTGCAAAGTATTGTGAATCTAAATATGCTTTTGCAGTAGCAAATGCTACATGTGCTTTGCATTTGGCATATTTAGCTTTGGATGTTGGTGCTGGAGATATTATTTGGACTTCACCTAATACTTTTTTATCTACTGCTAATGCAGCTATTATGTGCGGAGCAGATGTTGATTTCGTCGATATTTGTTCTAAAACTTACAATATGTCGATTAATTCTCTAGAGCAAAAACTATTAGAGGCAAAAAAAACTAATAAACTACCAAAAGTTGTTGTCCCAGTTCACTTTGCAGGACAGTCATGTGATATGCAAAAGATACATTCATTATCAAAAGAGTACGGCTTTTATATTGTAGAAGATGCTGCTCATGCGATAGGTGGAAAGTATTTTGATAAGCCAGTTGGATCGTGTCAATACTCTGATATTACTGTCTTTAGCTTTCACCCTGTTAAGATAGTCACTACTGCCGAAGGCGGTATGCTTATGACAAACTCCAGTAAGTTAGCAGAAAGAATAGGCTTATTGAGAACTCATGGTATGACTAGAGATGAATCTTTAATGACAAAAGAGTCAGAGGGTCCATGGTATTATGAGATGCTTGATTTAGGCTATAATTATCGTATTACAGATATGCAGTGCGCGCTTGGTTTGTCACAGATGTCTAGGTTAGATGATTTTGTTGCAAAAAGGCATAGTATCTTAAAGAAATATGAAAACCTATTATCAGATTGTGAAGATGTTGTTCTTCCATACCAATTTGAAAAAAGTTATTCTGGGTTGCACTTGTATCCAGTAGTTGTACCTTCTAATAAAAGAAGAAGAGTATTCGAGAATCTCCGTAATAATAATATAGGAGTTAATGTTCATTATATTCCTGTATATTTACAGCCTTACTATCAGAGAAAGGGTTTTGATAAGGGGTATTGTTCTAATGCGGAATCTTATTATAATGGTGCAATAAGTCTACCGATGTATCCAGACTTGACAGAAGAGCAGATTCTAAAAGTTGTCAGGGTGTTAAAAGAGGCTTTATAATTTTGCTATGAAATACATAACATTTCGTGATAATAAAATATCAAAGCTTTCTCTTGGTACTGTTCAGTTCGGTCTAAGCTATGGCGTAGCTAATAAAAAAGGACAACCTACTCAAATTGATGTGGATAATATTGTTGATTATGTTATCTCAAAAGGAGTCAATTGTTTTGATACGGCTCAAGCTTATGGTAATTCTGAAGAGGTACTAGGTAAATCATTATATGGTAAAAATTTTATTGTATCTAAAGTAAAATCAGATGTTTTCATTGATAATTTTGATGACAGTATGCAGTCTTCGTTACAAAAATTGAATGTTGAATCTCTATTTGGTTTGCTACTGCATGATATGGAGATTTTTTATCATGATTATAGTCTGTTACAAACTAAGATTAATCTTGCTAAATCTAAAGGATACTTTAAGTACTTTGGAGTGTCTATCTATTCTAAAGAAGACTTTGATATAGCAATAAATAATGATTTGATTGATATGATACAACTCCCTTTTAATATCTTTGACCAGAGAGCTATTAGCGAAAAATGGTTTGAGAGAGCTAGAGAAAAAAATAAACTGATTTTTATTAGGAGCATTTTTCTTCAAGGCCTGTTATTAATGGATTCCAAACATATTCCAGCTAAACTAGATGATGCTAGAAAATATATATATGATTTAGATAAACTTTGCCATAATTTTAATATGACAAGATTGGAGTTATCTTTGGCATTTGTCGAAGCATTATCTCAAGATTCAATCTTGTTATTTGGGTGTGATTCACTGGAGCAAGCTCAATGTAATATAAGTTTATATGATAATTATAAGTCTTTGAGTAAGCATCAAGTCTTAGAGGTTATTGAGACATTTTGCGAAGTTCCAGAAAAAATATATATCCCAACAAATTGGTAAGGAGAAATAATGATTAAAATAGGAATCGTAGGCTTTAGTTCAGGTAATGGACATCCGTATTCGTGGAGTGCAATATTTAATGGCTATGATAAACAAAAAATACAAGACTGCGGGTTTCCTGTAATTGCTGACTATCTGTCAAAAAGATCTCTACCCGAGGAGTGTATCTCTGGTGCTAAAGTTACGCACGTGTGGACAGAAGATTATGAGTTAAGTAAAAAAATAGCATCTACGGCATTGATAGAAGATGTGTCACTTAATATTGAAGATCTTATTAGTTCAGTTGATGCAGTATTAATTGCGAGAGATGATTGTTCTGAGTTAAGAGAAAGCATATGTCTTAAAGTATTAGATTCTGGGCTGCCAGTTTTTATTGATAAGCCTATTGCTACGTCACTATCTCAGTTAGATAGGCTTTATGCTAAACAGCAGTATCCAGGGCAGATATTCTCATGCTCATCTTTTAAATATTCAGCACAGTTTAATATTTCAAATGAAGTATTTTCTAGGCTAGGACAAGTTAAATTAATAAATTCAATTATTCCAAAATCATGGGATAAATATGCTGTACATTTGATAGACCCTATAGTTAAAAGATATGCAAGTTCTGATAGTATAAGTAATGTGTCTGAGTTTGGCGATAAGGTATCTAATATTGTAGGGATTTCAGTGGTTTGGAATAGTGGTTTGGTTACTAACTTCTTAACGGTTGGAGATCATTCTTCACCTGCTAAAGTAGATATAATAGGAAGCCAAGGGAATGAGATGATTGTTTTAGATGATGCCTTTGGTGCATTTAAATCATCGCTGGAGGTCTTTATATATAGAGTCAATAATAATGAGTATGTAGATGAATATGACCATCATAAAAAAGTTGTTTCAATAATAGAAAGAGGTTTAGATTAATGCATGTACTTATAACAGGAGGCTCAGGTGTAATAGGGCAAGAGCTTGTAAAAGGTTTTTTATCTAAAGGAGTTGAAGTTACTTTTACATCAACCTCAGAAACTAGTGCGAATAAAGTATTAGAAAAGTTTGAGAGTTATAAATCTAAGCTACATTCAGCTATTGTTGAGTTTAATGATGAATCCGATGTGAAGAGCTTTATTAAAGCTAATGTTGGTAAATATACTCACTTAATTAATAATGCTAGATCTTTAAAGAGTGTTAAAGTTGAAGAAGATGGCTTTTCATCTGCAACTAATATTCATAAAGAATTATTTATGTCAGTTACACTACCATATTTATTGTCTTGTGGATTTATTGATACATTAAAGTCTATCGTTAATATATCTTCGATGTATGGTTTGGTTACTTTTAATAAACATTTATATGAAGATGGCTATAGCTCAGCTTCTATACAATATGGGATTGCAAAAGCAGCCCAAATACATCTTACAAAAGAGTTAGCAGTTAGGTTCGCAGATAAAGGTATAAGAGTTAATACAGTATCTTTTGGTGGTGTTGAAGGTAGGGTTAATGACGATTTTAAAGAAAGATATGCAAAGTTGTGTCCTGCTGAGAAAATGTTAACAAAGAGTGAGCTTTTTGATCACGTTTGGTATATTTCTAGCAATTCATCGAAAAGTTTGACCGGCCATAATCTGATAGTAGATGGAGGGTGGACCATATGGTAGCCAAAGCTGTAGCTATTATACCAGCTAGGGGTGGATCAAAACGAATACCTAAGAAAAACATAGTAGATTTTTTAGGTAAGCCAATGATATCTAGAACAATACAAGCAGCTGTGGATAGTGGATGTTTTGAAAAAGTTATTGTATCAACTGATAGCCAAGAGATAGCTGATATATCTAAAAGTTATGGGGCAGAAGTTCCATTTTTAAGAGATGAGTATGCTGATGATATCTCTCCAGTAAGTGATGTGATAATCAATACACTTAAGAAGCTTGAAAATCTTGGCTACTACTATGAGAATGTTGTGAGCTTGATGCCTAATTGTCCATTAAGGACTAGCGATGATATTTTAAATATGTATAAAGCTTTTGAGAAAGATAATAATAACTTTTTATTAAGTGCTTTCTCTTATGGTTATACAAATCCTTGGTGGGCTCAATATAAGTCAGAAGGAATTTATAAGCCACTATTTCCGGATCAAGTTATGAGAAGATCACAAGATTTAGAAGAGTTATTATGTCCTTCAGGTGCTATATGGATAGCAAAAGTGAATAAACTTTATGAGGCTGCTACTTTTTACGGAAAAGGATATCTTTTCCATGAGCTTTCCTATTTTAGTGCTGTTGATATAGATGACTTTGATGATCTAGAATTAGCAAAAGCATTTTATTTAGTAAGGAATCGCTCTAATGAATGTTCTAATTAGAGCAGATTCATCATCAAGTATTGGTACAGGGCATATTATGCGAGATCTTGTGTTAGCATCTCGGTTCGAGAATGTGTCTTTTGCAACAAGAGATTTATCCGGGAATATTAATTTTAAGATCAAAGAGTCTGATTACGATATTTATATTTTAAAAGATAATACTCTAGAAGAGCTAGCAAAGGCTATTGCAAAACACTTACCAGATTTAGTAATAATTGATAATTATGATATAGATTATGAGTTTGAAAAATCTTTTAAAGAAAAATACCCAGATATTAAGCTTATGGTATTAGATGATGTATATGACAAGCATTATTGTGATGTTCTTCTTAATCATAATATCTACGCTGATAAAAGAAAGTATAAGAATTTAGTACCTAAAACTTGTGATATTAGATGTGGGAGTGATTATACCTTATTAAGAGAAGAGTTCTATAAATATAAAAGTAGGGTTAAATACCATAAGGATAAAAATAAATTTCTGGCTGTATTTGTCGCTATGGGAGGAGCAGACCATAGTAATATAAATATTCCAATTCTAAATGTTATTGAAAAGGTTGGTGGTATTAGTGTAAATATTATAACAACCTCAGCAAATAGAAACTTAGAAGAATTAAAAAACTATTGTTTAGGTAAGCCTTGGATTAATATGTATATAAATTCTAGTAGTGTTGCAAAACTGATGTCAGAGAGTGATTTTGCAATTGTAACTCCTAGTGTTACTGTCAATGAAGTTTGTTTTATGGAAATACCATTAATAGCTATTAAAACAGCACAAAACCAAACTTATATGTTTGATTATTTAAAATCAAAAGATATTTGTGTATTGGAGCACTTTGAGGCAGAAAAGTTGTCAAAAGCGATATCTAAATTTAAGGAGAGAGTGTGGTAACTAAAACAAAGACTGGAAATATTTTAATTACTAGTATTTCTTCTAAGGTGCCATTAATCAAAGCTGTAACAGAGGCTAGAGATAAATATGATAAAAATATTTTGATATATGGGGCAGATATAGAAGACAATGTTATAGGAAAATATTTTGTAGATCAGTTCTGGCAAATGCCAAGGTTGGCTAATTTAACTACTGATAATTTAATTGATTATTTAAAAAAGCATAATATTAGCTATATAGTTCCAACTAGAGATGAGGACCTTATTTATTATTCTCAGCACAAGAGTTTATTTCTTGAAAATAATATTTTCGTGTTTGTCTCTGATTATGACTCTGTTAGGATATGTTTTGATAAGTTGAAATTTTATGAAGATACAAATAGTGAATTTGTCATACCGACATATACTAAATTAAGTGGTCTAGATACGAAAAAGAATTTTGTTTTAAAAGAGCGTTTTGGAGCTGGGGCATCAAAAATTAAGATAAATATAAGCTATCAAGATGTTTTAGATAGTTTGAATCAGTTTGATAGTCCTGTAGTTCAACCTTTTATACAAGGTGAAGAGTATAGTATAGACTCTTACGTTACTAGAAGGGGTGTGTGTGTTGCTTCAGTTATACGTTCGAGAGATCTTGTCATCAACGGAGAATCAAAAATTACTACAAGAGTAGTGGATCAAAAATTAGCTAGTTTATGCAAAAGCTTTTTAGAACAGAATAAGATTTTAGGGCATAGTGTTTTGCAAGTTATTAAAGACGATGATAGTTATCATTTTATAGAATGTAACTCTAGGTTCGGAGGAGCATCTACTTTAAGTGTTAAATTAGGTTTAGAAAGTTTTTTATGGTTTTTAGAAGAAACCAATAATAAAGAAATAACAGTTAATTTAAGTGATAAGATAATAAAACAAGTAAGAATTTCAAAAGATATTTATTATGAATGTTAAAGTTGTTGTATTTGATTTAGATGATACTTTATATGATGAGATTAATTTTGTAAAAAGTGGATTTCAAAGAGTTGCTAGTTTTTTTTCTCAGCAATATAATTTAGATGCTAAGATTTTTTATGATGAAATGTTATTAGTGCTTGAAAAAGAGGGGCGTGGTAAAGTTTTTGATAATTCTCTAAAAAAATTTAATATCTTTAATAAAAGTAATGTTAAGAAAGCTATTTCGGTATATAGAACGCATTATCCGGATATTAAGTTGAATCCTTCAAGTGTAAAGTTGCTAGAATATCTACGTTCTCTAGATATACCAGTTTATGTAGTTACAGATGGTAATAAGATTGTCCAGGCAAACAAAGTTAATGCTTTGAAAATAAACCAATACTGTAAAAAAATATTTATAACACATAGGTATGGTCGTAAGCATTCGAAACCTTCTACTTACTGTTTCGAAAAAATCTCGGAATTAGAAGGTTGTTGTTATAGAGATGTTGTGTATGTTGGTGATAATATAAATAAAGATTTTGTAAATATTAAGAAATTAGGTTTTAGGACTGTTCGTATAATCAATGGAATGTTCAAAGACGTTATTAAAAGTAAAGAGTACCATGCAGAAGCTGAAATATATGATATATTGGATTTAAAGGATATATTAGAGTTATAATATATAAAATAATAATAGCTGAATGTTCTATAACTTATGTTTGGATGGCTTATAGAGGGTAATGAGGTAGTTTTTTTGTGTTACCTATTTCAGTATTTAATTTAGAAAATTGAGAAGTTAGGGATTTTTATGAAAATAGGGAATTTTGATCTAAAGAATGATGGTGTGTATATAATAGCAGAGTTAAGTGCTAATCATAATGGTAGTATAAAAAATGCTTTAGATACAATTAAAGCTGCTAAAGAAATTGGTGCAAATGCAATCAAGTTACAAACATATACAGCTGATACAATAACGTTAAACTGTAAAAAAGATGATTTTTTAATAACGCAGGGAACTCTTTGGGATGGGAAATACTTATATGATCTTTATCAAGAGGCATACACTCCTTGGGAGTGGCATGCTGAACTATTTAGCTATGCTAGAGAAATAGGTATAGATATTTTCTCTTCGCCATTTGATAAGACTGCTGTTGATTTCTTAGAGCAATTTAATCCTAGTGCATATAAGATTGCTTCGTTTGAGATTACCGATTATGAGCTTATTAGATATACAGCATCAAAAGGTAAGCCTATGATTATATCAACAGGAATAGCGACTATTGATGAGATTCAAGATGCAGTGAATATATGTAGAAAAGCTGGAAATAACGATATTGTGTTGCTTAAATGTACCAGTGCTTACCCAGCTAAATTGGAGGATGCAAACTTAGCAATGATTCCAAATTTGGCAGATACTTTTGGTGTTGTTTCAGGTTTTTCAGATCATACGTTAGGCATCACGGCTCCTGTTGTTGCAACTACTCTAGGCGCAAAAGTTATTGAGAAACACTTTATATTGGATAAATCTATAGGTGGAGCAGATGCGGATTTTTCTCTAGATAGAAAGGAGTTTTCTGAAATGATACAGGTAGTAAGAGATACTGAAAAACTAATTGGCAGGGTTGATTATAGCATGACGGCTAAAAAGCAACTTAGTAGAGAGCATTCTAGAAGCTTATATGTATCAAAAGATATAAAAAAGGGAGATGTTTTCACAGAGGAAAATATCCGTAGTGTTAGACCAGGCAAAGGTATGCATCCTAAATATTTAAAAGATATTCTAGGTAAAGTAGCTGAGAAAGATTATGAATTTGGCGATAGATTTGAGGGTAAGTAGAGCTTACATCAATAGAATTTTGATGTTACAAATCATAAGTATTTTTGTTTTAAAGGGGAGTTTGTCACTTTGGATTCTAGAGTAATTTATTTTATAAAATCTGCTTTTGTTGGCATAACTACAGTATTTTATTGGTTTATAGTATTCTTATATATAAAAATCATTAGAAATAACAAATTGAGTATTTTTATTAGATTTACTGCTTTACCATTTATAAAGCTTATGTTTACAAGGCTTAGATATTTAGTGATTCCATATATCTATTATAAACTCAAGAGCTTTTTGTTCAGAGGTTTGAGAGTACTTTTAAAGCTTACAGGAATGTATAGTTTAGTTAAAAAAATAAGAAATAAAAAATGATACTTTGCTTTATGTAGTTATTAATTTAACATAACTAATTATTATTGAGTCTGTTAGTTATTAAGATAAATAGATTGGTATGCATAGATATATTAAAAGGTGTGTTAATGAAAAAAATAAATGTACTTATAAATTGTAAATGGACACTTATAAATATTAAAGAATTGATTCAGCGCTTAAGAGAAAATCAAGCAGTAGGAACTATATATATAGTACTTAATTATGAGAATGCAATTTTTAATAAAGATATTATGATTTATGATAATGCCGTCAATCTATTTAAGTGTAAGGAGTTATTTCCTAATTGCGAATTTATAATGTATAGGAATGCATATATAATAGATGCATTAGAGCTTAGTGCTTTATCTAAAATAGATAAGGAAATAGGATTCTTATCAACACTACCTATTAGTGAAACTTATGATTTCAATATAGATAGTCTAAATCATGTCGATAGTGTAGGAGCTTTTGCAGCAGATAATAGGTATTGGAACAAATTTAACTTTACCACGCGAGCTGTAGAACATGGTATTGATATATACAGCTACTTTATTAATCTTTTCAAAACTTATAATGTAGATATTGTATATAGTGCTACTCAAAATCATTATTTAGCAGATTATATGGTAGAGAAAGCTGCTATTGACTCTAATTCTGTTGCTAAAGTTGTACAAAGAAGAGCTTTAGGTTTTGGTGATGCTGGAATGAAAAGATTTTGTTTAGTTGATTCTAAGAGTGATACTATTGTAGAGTCTTTAAGATCCTTTAATGAATATAATAATCAAGAATTAAGTATGTATAGGGATGCAGGTCAAATTAACTTATCAGGCCCTCGCCTTTCTGAAATCTTCTCTAAAATGACGGTAGGCGAATTTTGTAGAGTTGTTAAGTTTGAACTATATAAGAGGTTATATTTTTTTCCTTTTTATTTAAAAGGGATTAAAGGCTTTTATGACAAGCTCTGCACAATTCCAAACGAAATAGATAAATATATTTTTATACCTCTTCATTTTGAACCTGAGAGTACAATCTCACCGCTTGATGGTATTAACTCTCTGCAATTATATAATATTAAAATATTACGTTCAGTGTTGCCTGAAGGTTGGAAGATATATGTGAAAGAACATCCTACACAGTTTAAAGAAAAAGCATATAACTTAGATTCATATACCAAATCATTACCTCAATATAAAAATAAAAGATTCTATGAATATATTTCTAATATGAGTAATGTGCATTTAATAAAGACAGAAGTAAGTCAAAAAGAACTTATTGAAAACTCTCAGATTGTAGCATCTAATTCAGGTAGTGTTTTTATGGAAGCATCTTCATCTAATAAACCTTGTTTGGCATTTGGGAAGAATGCGTTTGCTTCTATGTTTTCTAATGTTTGGAGTGTATCAGATGTTAGAAGTTGTAAAAAAGCTGTTAAAGAAATACTTAATATTGATAATATAAGCTCTAACTATATGGAGATAATAGAAAAGTATTCAATGCAAAGTCCTAGAGAAATGTGTTTTGCAGAACCTGTTGTACAGCTTCTAAAAGAGCTATCTGTTAAAGCTTAGTTTTATTTGTATTAAGTATATATTATGTAAGTCATCAAGAATTTTGAATTATGAAACTTATGATGATTAATGGCTACATCTTTATCTTATAAACTAAAATATGCAACGCATTGAAAAAAGCTTGTGAGGTGATTCATTTGATAAATATATAATAATAAAATGTTAGTTGTCGGAGTGGTTTTTAATTCAGTGGTTTGTGATATATTTATAGGTGGTATATTAGTATAATTACATAAGGTTTAGTATATATGAATTACTTATTAAAAATAAAAGCTTTTTCAGTTTGATGTTGGATTTTGAGAGGTAATGTACTATTAAAGATGGTCTTATAAAAAATTCTTAATAGGTAATTGGAATGAAAATGGAATCAGAAAAAAAACTATCAGTTGTAATAATCTATAATCAAAGAAAATATTATTTACTTAAAAAAAGTTTAAAGAGTATATATAGCCAGGCAAGACATGACAAGATTAATGTGTTTATAGTGGATACTTGTGGTGATTTAGACCATAATGATAAACTGTTTAGTAGTCAATCACTATCTTTTAATCTGATAAAGAAGGTAGATATTTCATATTATGAAGCATTGAATAGTTGTGCTTCAATAGTTTCATCAGAATGGATTTCTTTTTTACAAATAGGAAGTACATATGCATCTGAAAATGTTATTAAAGATATCCTCTCTATGACTAAAGCAAATACTGCTGATATATATTATGGAGATTCATTAAAAATAGTTAGCGAATCTTTAAATACATATAAAACTGAGGTTGCTAAACCCGTAGAAACTATTTCTAAGTCTCAACCATTTCAGTTTGAATCTTGCATTTTTAAAACAAGTATTTTGAAGTCATATATGTTTAATACAACATACAAATATTCTGCAGAATATGATTTGCTTATAAGGTTATTTAAAGATGATATATCTTTTGTACACCTATTGTTGCCTATTTCAAAAAGTAGTTTTTTGAAATCATTTGAAGAAAGGATTGAAAAGTTATTTATTATTTCTAAATATTTTGGTGAAGAGGCTTTAGTTAATAGCGAATATTATAAGCCTTTTGCTCGTTTGGGTGATTGTGAAGTTAATAGGATTAAGCGTCATATTAGATATATTAATACTCAAATAAATGAGCAAGAAAAAACTCTTCAAGAGAGACAAAAGGAGTTTGGTGAGATTCAGAATACTTTAGTATATAGGCTAGGTAAAAAAATTTATAGTTTATTGTATGTCTTTCCTTGGAGGCGTAAATGAAAAAGATATCTGTTGTAACAATTGTGTATAATGGCCAAGAAGGTATAGAGAGAACAATAAAAAGTGTTATATCTCAAACTATTAGGAACGATATAGAGTACATAATAGTAGATGGCGCATCTAAAGATAATACATTAAATATAATCAAAAAATATGAGGATTATATCGATAAGTTTGTGAGCGAACCTGATCATGGTATTTATGATGCTATGAATAAGGGAATTAGCTTGGCATCAGGAGAGTGGATATCTTTTATAAATGCAGATGATATTTATGCACAAAATGATGTTTTAGCTAAGGCTATTGCTGAAGCTGAAAATGCCGGTGTAATTTATGGTAAAACTAAATTTATGTCTGAGTCAGGAGAGTTCTTATATGAAGATTCTCCTGAAAAAATAGAAACTATATTTGATCGAATGCCTTTTGGTCATCCATCAACCCTAACAAAAGCTGATTTGTTAAAAGAATTAAAATTTAATACAGCTTTTAGAATTACTGCAGATTTCGACTTTTTCTTAAAGGCATACTTATCTGGTGCAAAATTTATATATGCTGATATAACTATTTCTGAATTTAGATTGGGTGGGGTAAGCTCAGCAGCTATATCTTCAACAACTGTAGAAACTATTTATTCCATATTAAGCAATACATCAGTAGAAGTTACAAAGAAGAGTTTGTTTTATAAAAACTTAAGTTTTTCAACTAAATTAGAGGAGTTGAAAGAGCTTAATGAAAGACTCGTAAGTGAAAATGAGAAGCTAGAAACTATTAATAGTAGTGTTAATGAGTTAAATACAAAAATACAAAAATTCTATACGTCAAAAGTATATAATTCTTTGAGATTTGTAAGTTCTCTAATTTTTAAAATTAGGAAAAGGGTAGGTTAGTTATATAATACTAGATATTATTAATTAGCTTTTAAGAGTAATTCTTAATTTAGTTTGAATATATCGATCAAGAGTGTATATAAATAGTATGGATAGTTTTTTAAATAGTAGTGGTTTTAGATCATTAATTAAGCAAGGTAGCTTAGTAATAAATACAGTATTTGGTGGAGGAGCTTATACCTATCTACTAAATCAATCCTTTAAGGAGCCTCTGCTTATAGTAGATGCTCGTGAGAGATTTGAAGGTTTTATTGCAACTAAATGTTTGTTCGTAACAGATCAACAAGTGAAAGAGTATTATTCAATAGACTTGCTAGAAGTTATATCGAAGATGAGTAACAAATATATATCCATAAATCATCTTATAGAATCATCAGATATGTATGGTTGGATAAAGCTTATCTATGATTTGAAGGTAACTACTAACTGTGATATCCATGTTAATGTTCATGATTATTATTTTGTATGCCCAACAGTAAATCTTCTTAATTACGAAATGAAATTTTGTGATCTCCCTGATGAGGCGACCTGTAATGACTGTCTTGATAAATATAAAAATTTTGGTAATGAAATAGATACGTCTACGTTTGAAGTTAGAAGTGCATATAAAAGAGGAATTAAAGGGATAAATGAGTGGAGGGAAATTTGGAAAAAACTTTTCTCAAGAGCTAGTAAGATAACATTTCCATCTTTTGATACTAAGTGCAGGTATTTATCTGTATATGATATTGAAAAGGATAAGGTAAGAGTTTTAAGTCATGACTTATCGTATCTATCTAAAGTAAAAAAACATTCTCAAGTTGATATGGGTTTCAGAGTTAGTTTTAATGTATTTATTATTGGGCATATTGGTGTCAGTAAGGGCTCAAAGATAATTTATGAAGTATTGAAAATGATTCAGTCTCATAGAGTACCTATTTATATCAATGTCATTGGTACATGTGTGGATTCAAAGCTTGAAGAGTCTCCTTTTTTAGTTAAACATGGTGAATTTAATCATGATAATATTCATGATGTTTTAAATAATATGAGTATTGACTGTTTTATTATGCCTAGTATCTGTCCAGAGACGTTTTCATATGCTACTCAGGAAATGGTGGCTACAGGACTTCCAGTAATTTCATTTAATATTGGTGCTCAAAGTGATTTTGTTTCAAAGTATGAAAATGGCATTGTACTTGATGATATCTCTCCAGAACAAATGTTTAATACTATATATATACAGTATAAGGAGAAATTGCTTAAACAAAATAATAGCTTAGGAAGTAACGATCATACTTTATCAGAACTATTGGAATTATGTAATAAACAAATGGTCGACAATAGTATATTAGCATTTGATAATAATAAACTTTTAGAAAAGTCTAAAATTCATGATTCAACTAATAAAACCTTAAACTTTGAAATAGTTGAATTAAAAACAGAATTAGCTTGTTTAGAGGAAGAGTTTAACGGTGTTAAAAATAGTGTAAGTTGGCGTGTAACTCGACCTTTTAGAGTTGTTTTTAGATTTGTAACAAAATTTTTTAAAAAAAGATACTGATAAATAAATATCTATAAGCTAGGTTATTCTAGCTATACAAGTTGTAGTTATAAGTGCAAAACATCAGATTTCATAAGAAGAAGTTTTAATCTTAAGCTTTGGTTTAGTGTTAATAATTTAGAGTGTAAATTGTGATATAATTTGCAGACTAAGACTTTTAGAATTTAAAATTTTTATGAGTAACATCAAGTATAGGAAAGATATTGATGGACTAAGAGCTTTGGCCGTTTTGTCAGTCGTTATGTTTCATTTAGACGTATCATGGGTAAAATCAGGTTTTCTAGGTGTAGATATATTCTTTGTTATATCAGGATATTTAATAACTACAATAATTATTAGAGATTTAAAAGAAAATACCTTCTCTTTAAAAAGCTTTTATCTAAGGAGAGTTAGAAGAATATTTCCAGCATTGATAACAGTATTATTAATATCTACAATATTTGCATGGATAATATTGCTTCCACAGGATCTTGAGAATTATTCTAAATCACTAGTAAGCGCATTAGTATCAGTATCAAATCTATATTTCTTTAACTTCTTAAACTTCGGATACTTTAGCACAAATGCGACGATTATACCTTTATTACACACATGGTCATTAGGTGTCGAAGAACAATTTTATATATTTTGGCCATTGATTTTAATATCTATTTTTAATGTTGGTATTAGATTTAAATGGAAAGATAAAAATATAGGCCCATCAAAATTTAGCTTATTTTCAAAGTTAGTTGCTATTTCAGTGATAATATTTGTATATTCTATATTTTGTTTTAAATATTTTAGTTATTTTGAAATTACTAATCATTATTCTGAACAGAACTATTACTACTATCCTTTAACTAGGGCATTTGAACTATTATTTGGTTGCATATTAGCAATTTACTTTACTAAAAGTAAACCGCTTAATAGTAAAATACTTTTAAATATTCTGTCGGCGTTGGCTATAGTCTTTATGTTATATCCAATACTATTTAGAGCTGTTCCATATCCAAGTAACTGGAGTATTATTACATGCTTAGGAGCTACACTTTATATCTATTCTGGAAGTGATTTAAATTATACTCCTATAATTAACAGAATTTTTTGTATAAAGCCTATAGTTGCGATTGGTTTAATTTCATATTCTCTTTATTTATGGCATTGGCCTATTATTGCTTATATAAACTATCTAAGTATTGATAAAACGTATTTAGTAAAGACTATAATATTTATAATTAGTCTATGTTTAGCTACGCTAACTTATTTTTTTGTAGAGAAGCCATTTAGATATAGAATAAAATTACCTTTCATTAAAACAATTATTTTACTATGTTTAATACCTATATTTATAGCATCTTGTTTTGCATTAGGTAGTGTGTATGTGAAAAATTTTGGTTTTAATAAGCCAATTATAAATCAAAATAAGTTAGATTTTAAATATGGCTTTGAATCGGTAGATAAGAATGGTTGTTTTTACAATTTTGAATCGCCTAATAATGAAAATGTTTATAAAAAGTATAATCCACAAAACTGTAAGGTTTTTAAAAATAAAGAGTCACATATTTTAGTTATTGGTAATTCTCATGCTCGATCAGATTGGCCAATGATTTCTCAATGGGTGAAAAATGTTGATTCTAATGCTACATTATTAGCTATAACTCCGAATTTATCTAATCCTGCATTACCTCGTATTTTGTATCCGAGTAATTTAGTTGAGAAAGTTAAAAACCCTATAATGAGAGTTAGATTTAACTTCATGAAAAATGCCATCAAAAGAAATAGTCAATATAATGTTATTATTTTTGCTATGATGAAAAATTTAGGTCTTAAAGGAGCTAATGATCCTCAAAAGATATACTATAAGATACTAAAACAAGCACTACAAAATGGCAAAAAAGTGGTATTAATTGTAGATACACCTTATTTGGGTCAACCAGCTAAAACTTTTGTTGCAAATGGTAATATTACAAATCTTTGTGCTATTAATAGGGTGCATTTAAATTGTAAAATATCATCAGTGATATATCATCAATATATAAAGCCATATATGGTTTTATATTATCAGTTGAAGCATAGCTATCCTAACCAGGTATTTATAGTTAGCCCTAGTAGAGTTATATGTAATAAAGCTACATGTAAAACAACTGTTAATAAAATTCCTATATTTGCAGATGCACACCACCTAAATAGTATTGGCTCAAAATTATTAGGAAAAAAATATTTAGAAGAACTTGGTAATCCTTTAATTCCGGTTTTTGAAGGTAGGCTATCGAAGGCTATCCATAAGTTGATAAAGCATGAAGATAGATAACTTTAGTTTGTCATAGATATGTGAAGAATCTATATTCTATCTATGTTTAGGAATATAAAAGATGCTCACATATTTTAGGTGTTAAAATTAGATAGATTTTAAATATAGTTTTAAGTTAGTTAGTAATAAGGCATTTTTAAATTCTTAATAGCTCAAGCCACTATGAGTTTGTACCAGTATCTTGAGAAATTAAAGTCCATTATTATAAAAAGTTATATAAATCAAGAACCTGTGTTCAGGTGTGTGTAGATTGTTTAAGTATCTGTGATTGTTTATATACAGTAGGCCATTGTGATGTTGTTATATTAAACAAGTAGTTGAAAAGAGTGTTGTTTATGAGATATATAATATTGGAAGTATTAATGAGATTGATAGTCTGATAGGTATAGTATAGACTAATGAACGAATATTAGCCTTAGCATGTTCCAAATATAATAAACTAATATTATTTGTGGACAATGTAGCTATGATTGATGTTATATAGATAATAGTAAGATTTAAAATAGTTGAATTGGAAATTACTTAGAGACTTTGGTTAGATCTTTTAAAGGGATAATGTGGTTTATATGTAGGAAAGGTTTAATAAAGACTATCAATAGTTACAACTTTATATACTCCTGATTATATAGACAATATGATAAGGTATCTTATTAAGTTAATTGTAGATGGTTATGAATTATCATAATAGTCGCCCTGATGATAGTTTGACTTTATACGAAAGTAATGATGAAAGTTAATTAGATCTTCTATAGGTTAAAGAAAGTATAGGTTATATTTGTAATGTTGTTGGTAAGTGGTGTAGTAAGGAATATATTTAAGATAGGTGTTTCTATAGCATTAACTATTTTGATTTTTGCATTATTAATAAAGTTGGATCAATCTTATGCTATATCATCTTTTATATCTATTTTTGGTGGGCTATCTTTAAATATTTGCATATCTAAAAACTATCTACCTTTATATGAAAAGCTAACTTTGATACTGATTGTATCTTTAATCTCAGTACCTATTCAAAATCTTTATTTACAAGTGTTTGATTTTAGGCTTCGCTTTAGCCAACTGATTACTATAGTATGTTGTTACATTATGTATGCTATTTTAGTAAAGTATGTAAATTGGATATATGTGTGTATTAGAAAAGTATGTGCTTTTTCTATTATAGTACAAAGATGTATCCTATTACTTTACAGTGAAATTAAGAAGATAGAAAGAACGATATGTATACAATCAGTCTGCTTTATTAGCTTTAGTATCTATTTTTTATGGATTCTTATAAATGTAGAGCTTCGATTTCCTCAGTTTAGTTTTTTGAGGATACTATTTGTTGCATTTGTATTTCTTATTTTACTAATATTTATGCTTGGTATTTTCCAAAGAGATATTTTGAGATTCAGACTTGATTTTAATATAACAAATATACTGTTCTCTATTCCTATTATTGTTATTTTTATAATATTTACTAGCTCTATTTTATTGATTCATATGTCCCCTGATAAAGGAGGCTTCCCTTTTTTGATACTCCAAAATGCTGATGCAGGGGTTTGGAATGTTGATAGTGCGTTTCATGTGTCACTAATTCAAAGTATAATAAATTTTGGGTATCCAAGTATTGCTGAGAATAATACGCCACTACTTGTTTATCATGTTTTAAGTCATTATGTAGATGCAATCTTGGTTATAGCAACGGGGCTAGAGGCATACGATAGTTATGGATTGTTTTTTTGGTTTAAAATATTCTTATATTTATCAAGTATTATGATATTTATATTATCTTTTAATAGAAATGGTAGTTATATAGTTTTTACAGTATGTGTTTTACTTATGGGACTGTTGTTGACAGACTACTGGGGAAACGCGGTAGCTTCAGAAGCACTTTGGTTTACTACTGTGCTAATTTTGTTAAGTTTTAAAACAGTAATAAATAGTCTACTATTTAATGAGTATGATTTAAAAAAATTCTTATTTATTACATTATTTATAGTAATTGTTGCAATAGGTAAAATATCTACCGGCTTTATGTATGCATCTTTTGTAGGTATATTACTATTATTTAGATTTCCTAAAAATAAGTATGTATATATTTCAGGTATTATATGGGTAGTTTTCTTTTATGTGTTTGATACACTTATGACCTCAAAAATAGCAGTTGCAGAATGTTTGTATTCTGGACTCATATATTTGAGTATTCTGTTAGTAGGGTTATTCTATATATCAAAAATTCAGAGGAGAAAGTTGTACCTCATAGCTAGCATTTTAGCTATTTTTATTTGTGGGATATATCTAGTAGTATTTAGAAGATTTGAGATTTTATATATGAGTATAGAGACAATCTCATTATTTAAAAGGGCTTCTTTAAATCTTTTATATCCTGATGTTAGGTTTACAGAAGCATATGTTTTATTGTTTGTTATTTTTATACAAAATGTACTTTTTAAAAAATATCGAAATATCAATATTTTCTTTTCTAGCTTGATTTCTTTATTTGTAATGTCATTAATTTTTGGTCATTATCCAAATTTTGGCTATGCAAATAGGATGTACTTTGAAATTGGTTTGAACTCAGTACTTACTATGGTAATTATATATAATTTGATTGCACAGAGTAAATCATTAACAAATAATGCTTCAGTTAAGTTTATAAGCATTATATTATTGTTTGTATTATGTCATAACTATATTGCAACTCCTCAGAAAATGGTTGTAGATATTCCTAGTATGAATTATATGAAATACTCTAGACCAGATGATAAGTCTACTTTATATAATTTTAGACAGTTTATCTATAAATATATGAGGAAAAAGAATTTGAGTAAGACTAACTCTGTGTTATATATACCAAAAGAAGTATTTCAAACGGAACTTAAGAAATATCAGAGAACAGATATTAGAAACTGGCCAGAAATGCTTATATATGCAGTGAATGGTATTCCATTAATTTATGGTGTTCATAATTTGGGCGATACTTATGGTTTGAAGGATTATGACTCAGATAGTCTATGGAGATCAAAAAAAGATTTTAATATTTCACAAGCTTGTAAAGTATCTGATCACAAAAATATTATAGTCGTAGATAGCTATAAGAACAGAAAAGTTGAGTTAATTAGGTGTAGAAGTCTTTAGGATAACCTGATAGTAAGTAATGCAACTTAATATTTAGATGTATAAAAAATAACTATTGAGTGCTTATCTAATGACATTAAATTAGTTTAATTATATAATTCATAAATGATAAGAAGTTAAGTATTACCAGTATATATAAATATATTGGGTTAGTAGGTTATGGTTGGAAATATATTTTCTCTTTTTGAGAGTTCATGTTCTAAATTTGGAACTAAAACTTCTCTAGTTGTTGATGGTGTTCAATATACTTATAATGAATTGTTATCTGAATCACGAAGAGTAGCAAATGTTGTTAGAAACTACAAGCATAAAAATGTAGGGATTTTTGGTTTAAGGTCTTTAACTTGCTATCAAGGAATACTTGGTGTGTTATCTAGTGGTAAAACATATGTTCCACTAAATCCAAAATTTCCATCAGAAAGAAATAGAACTATTATAGAAATGGCAGAACTAGATTTGATAGTAGCTGATGCTAATGGTTTAGAGCAGATTGCTGTAATTGCAGATTCTTTGAAAAAAAATACAGTTCTAATATGTCCTCAAATTAGTCAAAACCAGGTTCCGTATTCTATAAAAGGTAAATTTGAAATATACACTAGTGATATAGTGGCGCGAGATACCATAGATCTTAAAGAGACTTCTGGGGGTGAGTATGCATACATAATGTTTACCTCAGGAAGTACCGGTTTGCCCAAGGGTGTTCCTGTTAGTCACGAAAATGTATTTAGTTATATTAATTATCTAAAGAGGAGATATGATATTAACTCTGACGATAGATTTTCACAGACATTTGATTTGACATTTGATTTGAGTGTTCACGATATGTTTCTTTCGTGGTCTGTTGGTGCTGCGTTATATGTTATTCCTGAAGCTAATTTGATGGCACCTGCAAAATTTATAAGAGAAAATAAATTAACAATTTGGTTTTCTGTACCCTCTATGGCACAGTTTATGAATAAGTTTAGAATGTTAAAGGATAGTTGTTTCCCGAGCTTGCGTTATAGTTTTTTTTGTGGCGAAGCATTACAGAAATCAATTGCTATAGCTTGGCAAAAAGCGGCTTCTAACTCAATTTTAGAAAACATATATGGGCCTACTGAAGCAACTATTGGTATAACTCACTACCTCATTCCACGTGATGAAACTAAAATTCTAGAATATAATGGTATTGTATCTATTGGTGAAATATTTAGTACTCAACGCTATTGTTTAATTGATGAGAAAAATAAAATCATAGATAATTGTGGAGAACTTTGTTTATCTGGAACTCAAATAACAGCAGGTTACTATGATAAACCAAAACAGACTGCTGAGTCATATATTAAGTTTCCAAATAATAATAAAGTATGGTACAAAACTGGAGATATTGTAAAATTTGAAAAAGGCCACCTATTTTATCTATCTAGAAAGGATCATCAAGTGAAAATTAGAGGGTATAGGATTGAATTAGATGAAATTAATCTTGCAATTAGGGAGTATACATGTTGTGACTTAGTTTATACTATTCCTTATCCTTTGTCAGGTGGAGCTGCGGAAAGTCTTTATAGCTTCGTTGATAGTAATTGCGTCATTGACAAGAATTTGATTTTAAAATATCTAAAAGACAAGCTACCTGAGTATATGGTTCCCAAAAATATTTTATATATAAAAGATTTTCCTTTGAATTCAAATGGTAAAATTGATATAAAAAAATTATCAACAAAAGTAGGATAGTATGAGAAATATAACAAAAACAAAAATAATTGATTTGTTACAGCCTAAATTAGATGGACTTGGTTTGTCAGCAAGTGACATTGATACTAAAGAAAGCTTATTATATCAAGGAGTACTTGATTCAATATCTTTTTTAGAGTTTATAGTTGATATAGAATCAACTTTTAATGTTGAGTTTGATTTTAGTGATTTAGATCCTGCCGAGTTTACTTCTATCGATAATCTTGTGGAGCTTATTGATAATGGAAATTAAGACTCGTTCTCTTTCATCATTAGAGGATAATAAAGTTTATAGTAGAGTGGCATATTTATTTTCTGAAATGTATAAATATATGGATACAAAGGGTCTTGTCCATAAACTAGCTGATAATGGAGAGTTTCTGTGGATAAATACTATAAAAAAAACTCTTGGGAAACTAAATATTATAACTATAGCAACTCATGAAAAAGCTGTTGTGGGGTTTGCAGCAGGTAATATAAGATTGTTACCTAATTATCTAGGAGCCAAGAAAGTTGGTTACATTTCACATGTCTTTGTGATAGATTCGTATAAAAATAAGCATATAGGTAAAAAGCTTGTGAAAGAGCTTGAGGATTGTTTTGTTGAAAAATCAGTAAATGTTTTTGAGCTTGAAGTTTTAGCTGAAAATAGTTCCGCTCGCCAATTTTGGGAAAAGTTAGGCTATAAAACAGATAATTTGAGAATGGTGAAAGGAAATGAGAAAGTTTAGTATAAAAGAATTCTCAAATAGTTTTTGCAAATTAGGACTTAAAAAAGGTGATGTGGTTTTAATTCATAATTCACTTTTAAACTTTGGTATACCAATGGATTGCCAAATTGGAGAAATCTCCTCAAGAATATTTAATGAATTAAGAAGTACCGTAGGTGCTGAAGGGACTATAGTTGTGCCAACTTTTAATTTTGATTTTTGCAAAGGGGTAGCATTTAATAAACAAGAATCGCCATCTAAAGGTATGGGAGTGTTTTCTGAATTTGTAAGAAATCTTCCAGATGCTAAACGTAGTACACATCCAATGCAGTCAGTCTCAGCAATTGGGCCTCAAGCAGATTTTATAGTGGAGAATGATACTGGTTCATCATTTAGTCCTGGTGGAGCGTTTGATAGAATTAGAGAGTTGAATGGAAAGGTACTCCTTTTGGGTGCAGATTTTAATTCTGTCTCGATGATTCATTGGGTAGAAGAAAAATATGAAGTACCATATAGATATTGGAAAGCGTTCAAAGGGCTATATCTAGATGAAAGTATTTCTTCTGAAAAATCATATTTAATGTTTGCTCGATCGTTGAAGGTTAATCCTATACTAAAGCTTTATGGTATTGAAGAGAATCTAAAAAAAGTAAACAAGCTACAGGAACTTCCTGTAGGAAATGGATGGTTAAAAGTTTTTAATGTTAATGAATTTATAGAAGTAGCAGAATATTTGATTAAACAAAATCCATACTATTTTGTTTCTAATCATCCAAACTATGGGAGAACTCTATGAAGGTCGCGATTGAAGAATATTTTTATAGGCTTTGGCCAATAACAAGGAGTCTTACAGGTGATGGTAACAGGGAAACTCTTGAAATCCTCTCTGAGCTTATTGATCTAAAAATAACTGAAGTTCCTTCTGGAACACAGTGTTTTGATTGGAACGTTCCTCCTGAATGGAATATCAAAGAAGCGTGGATAAAAGATAGTAGGGGAAATAAGATTGTAGATTTCTCAGAAAACAATTTGCATATACTTGGATACTCAGAACCTTTTAAAGGACATCTTTCATTTGAAGAGCTTAAATCTCATCTATATACACTGCCTGATCAACCAGACTTGATTCCATATCTTACATCTTATTATAAAAGAAGGTGGGGTTTTTGCTTAACACATAATCAGTTCCTAGAGCTAGACCAAGATGAAATATATGAAGTCTTTATTGACTCTTCTTTGGATGAAAATGGCTCAATGACAATCGGTGAAGCAATTATAGAGGGTAAGTCAGATAGAGAAATCTTGTTTTCAACTTACATTTGCCATCCTTCATTAGCAAGTAATGAATTATCTGGACCGTTGGTTTCTGCCTTTTTATATAAGAGATTAAAAGAGTTAAAGGATCTGAAATATACATATAGGTTTATTTTTGTCCCTGAGACAATAGGGTCTATTTATAGTTTGTCAGTTAAAGGTGAGCACTGGAAAAATAACTTGGAGGCAGGGTTTGTTGTAACGTGTATCGGTGATCCTGGTAAGTTTACTTATAAAAAAAGCAGAATTGGTAATAGTTTACCTGATAGGGCTGCAGAAATAGTTTTAAGACAGACTGAGAGAGAGTTTAACCTTGTTGATTTTTTCCCATGTGGTAGTGATGAAAGGCAATATTGTTCACCCGGATTTAACCTTCCAGTAGGTTCTTTGATGCGAACTATGTATGGTAAATACCCAGAATATCATACATCTGCTGATAATAAGGATTATATTTCATTTGGATCTATGGAGAAAGCTGTTGAAAAATATCTTGATATAATTGAGCTTATTGAGAAAAATGAAAAATATATAAATAAAATGCCTTATTGCGAACCACAGCTTGGTAAAAGAGGTTTGTATCCAACGTTAGGGTCACAAAAAGATACGGCAAACCGTCTTAATGCAATTATGTGGGTCTTAAATCTTTGTGATGGGGATCATGATTTAATAATGATTTCTGAGAGGAGTGGGATACCATTTAAAGAGTTAAAACCTGTAGTCGATACATTGATTGAGAAAGGAATTTTAGAAACAAAGTGATTTCTAATCAATAGCTTTAGTTTTGTGAATTAAGAGATTAAATATTAGTGGGTTTAGGGCAAAGTAGTGAAAAAAAGTAAGTTAGCTCTTTCAAAAATGTTTCCAATAGGAAGTGCTAGAAGAGAGATTATTAGTAAAGTATATCGTAAGTTTAGGCCAAGAAGTGAGTCTGAAATTATCAGACAAGGTTTCTTAATTGGGGCAAAAGCATTTGATGAAAGCAAAGAAACTATAGTGCTAGTTTCTCATCAATCTTCAGCAACAGGAGCACCTCTTTTAGGACTTAATATCGGTAAGTCGCTAAGTGAAAAATTTAATTTGATTCATTACGTAATGGATAAAGCTGAAATACATGATTCTTTTAAAGAAGATGGTGTTTTGTTAGTAGAAGAGTTAGGTGAAAGTACTAAAAATACTTCATTAAAAATTTTAAAAGAAATTACTAAAGATTTTTCTATAAAAGCAGTAATTGGTAATTCAGTAACAACTTATTCTGTTTTGAGTAGTGCTAGTGATTTGCGATTACCAACTTTATCACTCATTCATGAATTTGCAGGATATGTCGAGTCTGCAAAGATAATGTTAGATACAATAATTGAAGCTGATAGAGTTATAGTTCCAGCAAAAATTATTAAAGATTCTATCATGGATCAATTGGCTAAAGCTGCAATGATTTTTAATGAACCATCAAATATTGTTATACAACCACAGGGTAAATTACCATATATACCTAGTAGTTATGGTAGTCCAGATGATGTTCAACAAATATTAAAAAAAATAGATGTACAAAATAAGAATGACTACAAAATAATAGTAGCTGCTGGATCTGTACATATTAGAAAGGGTGTGGATTTGTTTATATACCTTTCAAGATATATAAAGAAATATTATGATGGGAAATGTAAGTTTGTATGGGTTGGTGGTGGACTTAAAGAATCCGACTGTTCATTCTCATTTTTGTTAAAAAGGGAAGTTAAAAGCTTAGGTTTAGAAGATGACTTTGTGTTCTTAGGTCACCAGCAAAATTTGGATAGTATCCTATCTATTGCAGATATGTTTTGTTTAACTTCTAGAATGGATCCTTTTCCAAATGTTGTTGTTGATGCTTTGGAAGCAGATGTGCCTATTGCATGCTTTAGTGGGGCATCTGGATCTGTTGAATTTCTTGAGAAGCATAACGCAGAAGCAATAATTGTAGATTATTTAGATACGCATAAGTTGGGATATGAAATAGCAAATTACCTTAAAAAGCCAGAAGAATCTAATAACTATAATTCGCAAATAGTTAAGCACCATCTTGATTTTGATAAGTATATCGACTTTTTGATTGAGCAAATAAGTATATGTGAGAAGTATAATTCAGAGAATTCGACTATTTTAGCTAATATTGAAAATTCAAAATATTTTGATCGTGAGTATATAAAGCTTTCTGAATTAGAGAATAATTATGAGTTCTGTTATGTTCAGTCTGCGTATCATTATATATTGAGTCAACGTAAAGGGTTATATCGATTAACTCCTAACCCTTGTGCTGGTTTTTCAACATATAAATGGGCATTAGAAAATAACTCTTATGATAAAGTTCCTTTATATGAAGCTATAAAAAATAATGTTCATTCAACGCATGAATGTCATAAGCTTCCTTTAAATTTAAATAAAAGCTATAAAGGGAAATTCGCTGTACATCTTCATTTATATTATGTGGATTTAGCTCAAGAGTTTAATGACTATTTCAAAAACCTACCTGCTGGATATGATTTATACATTACAACTGTAGGGAATAAAGATATTTTAAATATTAAGGATTTATTCAAAGATAGTGGAGCTAGCAATATAGAAGTTATAACGGTTGATAATATTGGGCGTGATATTGGGCCAATGGTATTTGGTCTTAAAGATCTCATATTAGGGTGTAAGTATGATGTTATAGGTCATTTTCATAGTAAGAAATCTGTAAGCGTTGCAAATAGTTTGGGTGATAGATGGAGAAAATATCTGCTAGATAATTTAGTAGGCGATGAGTGTGTTGCAAGCTCAGTTTTAGGCTTATTTGAGGATAAGAAAGTTGGGCTTGTTTTTGCTGAAGATAGGCATTTTATGGATATGGGTGATAGTAAATCATATATTGATGAGTTAAGTATTATGTTAAACTTACCTGAGGTGTATGAAACACCTTTATTCCCGTTAGGAAATATGTTTTGGGCTAGAGTTGATGCTATAAAAGATATCTTTGACCTTGATGAAAGCCAAATTATACAAGAAGAACCTCTTCCATATGATGGCAGCTATATGCATGCTTTAGAAAGAATAACCCCAGCTCTTGTAAATAAGAATGGTTATAAATATGTAACTGTTTATAAGGATGGTACATCGTGGTAGTTGGAAGTGGTCAGTTAGCAGAAGTTTTCTATCACTATAAAGATGATGATAGCGTAGTTATTTTCGCTAGTGGAGTATCCAATTCTAACTGTACAGAGCAAAAAGAATTTGATAGAGAAGGAAAACTTCTTGAAGCTACACTTAAAAATAATTCAGATAAAAAGTTTGTATATTTTAGTAGTTGTGCATTATCTGTAGAAGATTATCCTAAGAATAAATATTATCAGCACAAACAAAAGATGGAAACTTTAATTGAGAATCTTTCAGATAAGTATTATATATTTAGAGTTCCTCAACTTTTTGGGAATTTAAAATTACATAATACTTTAATAAATTATATCTATAATGCGATTGAAAATAATAATAAAATCAAACTGTATTCGGATGCATATAGATATGTTATCGAAATAGAGGATGTAAAAAAAATTGTTGATTCATATTTGTTAAATAGTCCTTCATGCTCTATTATTGATGTTGCAAATCCATATAGATATAAAGTTTTGGATATTATTAAAATATTTGAGGGCCTTCTTAATAAGCAAGCAGATATTACAGTCGTAGATAGACAAGATAAATATGTTTTAGACCTTAGTAAGTTTTATAGTTTTATTGAGACAAATAATTTAGATATAGAGTTTGGAGAAGGTTATTTAAAAAAGAAACTTTATGAAAAGATAGAAAAAATAAGTAGGCTCTGTGCACAAAAATAAATTTTCATCGAAGCCAAATAAAAGTACAAGCTAATTTAATCATTCCTATATATGCTGAAATAGTTTTATCAAACCTAGAAAATACTCTTCTAAAATGCTTAATTTTAGAAAAGAAATTCTCTATCAAATGTCTTTCTTTGTATATTTGAATATCAAAATCTATAGGGTTTATAG
>NZ_JBGCTX010000001.1:0-88223 GCF_041102755.1 Francisella sp. 19X1-34 | reverse complement strand
GGCTATAGTCATTTTTTAGACAAGAAATGTAGATTTTCAAAATTTACTCCAATTATTGCTTAGATTGCAACACTCCCCTTATCTAAATTATAATTTGTTTTTCTTAGATTTTCTTTAGTTTGGCAAGATATTTCTTAACTTGCTATGTTGAAAATATAATAAATATCAACCGTTGAAGCCACTAGCTACAATATAAAACTCTCTTGATTTAGGTCTAGAAGATTTGGGTTTAAATTGAATTACCTTCGAAAAGGATTCTTTGACTAGTTTTAGATATTCATCACTTCCTTGTCCTTGAAAAACCTTTGCTACAAATGTTCCATTATTTTTAAGATTAATATTAGCAAAATCCAAGGCTAGTTCTAAAAGATATATTGATTTTGCTTGATCAGAGGTTTTATTACCGCTAAGGTTAGGTGCCATATCTGATACGATACAGTCAATTTTTTGTCCATTAACAAGATCATTTAGCTTGTCATAAGTTTCATCACTTGAAAAATCACCTTGGATAAAGTCAACTCCAGCTATAGGTGCCATATCTAGTAAATCAAGAGCAATAAGCTTACCATTATTACCAATATATTTTACTATTTGCTCAGACCATCCACCTGGAGCTGCACCAAGATCAACTACAAAGTTATTTGGTCTGAAAATTTTATATTTATCTTGGATTTCAAGTATTTTAAAACTTGCTCTACTGCGATAGCCTAGTTTAGTTGCTTGTTTAACATAAAAGTCAGAAGTGTGATCTTGCATCCAGCGTTTGGTATTTGAGGCTTTTGACATTTGTTAGTATAGGTTATGGTATTGTTTTAGGTTTTTTACATTATAAATAATTTCAGTCTCAAATTAAAAGCTTTTATAATTCATTTGGATTAATAGGTATATTAAAAAATTAGCTTTAACGTTATAATTTACTGTATTGAATATATTGTTTTTAATAATATGAATAAGAAAGTTTTGGCAATGTGCTTAGTATCGTTGACTATAAGCTCTTGCACAACTGTGCGAGAGGGTTGGGATGACAATGTGGCGCATTATAAAAAGTTAACTAGATATAGTGAGATAAAGCCTGTTGAATATTCAACACATACAAATAGTGTCGCTGGGGTAGACTTCCTGGTTGCAAACTATCCAGATCAAATAATTAATCTTGATGGAAGTAATGATTTTGATAAAAGGTATAACAAGTTAATTAGTTACTTAAAAGACAATGGCTATACGATTATGTCTAATGAGAAGCTTCCTGCTACAGCTACTGTGATTGCAGAAGTCAATAAACCTATGCCAGACCTTAAGTATATTGGTGTTATAATGCAACAAAACTCTCGTTTACAACAAACAGTTTATAATATCTCTTATGGCGGCAACAAGTTTAAGGCGCGTCAGTTTTATAATAACTACAAAAAGACTCTATGATTTTTTCTTTGTAAATAACGATGCAAGTATTAGTAGTATAACACCGCATGTGATGGCAGAATCAGCTATGTTAAATGATGGCCAATGATAATTTCCAATATGAAAATCTAGGAAATCAACAACATACCCTCTAAAAGCACGATCATAAAAATTACCTAAAGCTCCACCTAAAATAAGCGAGAATGAAAATAGATTAAGTTTCGCGTCAATTGGTTGCTTAATAATTAAATAAGTAAGGACTACAGCAGCTATCAATGAAATTATCGCAAACATGATCATTTGCCATGATGTGTGACTATTACTTAAAAGACTAAATGCAGCACCATGATTATATAAAAGAGTGAAGTTAAAAAAACTAGTTATTTTAACTGGTTGAGCAAACCTTAAAGAAGTGTTAGCAAGATGTTTTGTATATAAGTCAGCAACTATAATAATAATTGCTAAAACAAAGTATTTTATTTTAGGTTTAAGCGAATTCACGAGATTCTCCAGTTTCTGTTGTGATGTTCTCAACACAACGGCTACAGATATCTTGATATTCTTCATTTTTACCAACTGTAGAGCTACGATGCCAGCACCTTTCACACTTTGGCTCTTCTATCTTATTGATATCAATAAATAATCCAGGAATCTGTGCTTCAGTTGAATCAGCAGATTTCTCTTCTATAGTTTTTAAGTTTGCTTTAGAGGATATTAGTAAGAACCTTAGTTCATTCTCTAGTTTTTTAAGTAGGTTATATTTCTCTTGATCAGCGTATAATGTTATTTCAGCCTCTAAAGAAGCTTTGATGATATCTTCGTTTCTTTTTATCTCAAGTACTCTATTTACTTCCGAACGAATTTCCTGGATTTTTGTCCAAAAGTCTAAGTTTAGTTCATCATCTGAGTTAAATGATTTAAGCTCTGTATACCACTCACAAAGTTGTATAGGTAGATCAGTTGTTTTTGGAGTAGCTTCCCAGATTTCATCAGCAGTGTATGAAAGAATTGGAGCCATCCATCTAACTAATGCATTAACAATATGGTAGATTGCTGTTTGTGCAGATTTACGCGGATGTCCATCAGCTTTTGCAGTATACTGTCTATCTTTAATAATATCTAAATAGAAGCTTCCCATTTCAATTGAACAAAAATGGTGTATTAACTGCGCGACTGTATGAGTTTGATACTTTTCATAAGCATCTATGATTTTATCTTGGAATTCTTTAGTTTTAGCGATAGCCCACTGATCTAGTTTTACTAACTTATCAAATTCGATAATATCTGTTTCAGGATTAAAGCCATTTAGGTTAGATAGTAAGAATCTAGAGGTATTACGCAATCTACGATAAGTATCAGCAGTTCTTTTTAGAATCTGATCAGAAACTGCCATTTCACTTTTATAATCAGTTGAGGCTGTCCAAAGACGTAAGATATCAGCACCAAGTGTGTTATAAATATCTTGAGGAGATGTCACATTTCCTAGAGATTTTGACATTTTACGTCCATGCTCATCAACCACAAAACCATGTGTGAAAACTTCTTTATATGGTTGACTACCTTTAGCTGACATTCCAACTAATAATGATGTTTGGAACCATCCACGATGCTGATCTGAACCTTCTAGATATAAATCAGCAGGGTAGCTAAGACGGTTATCTATATCTAAAATACACATACTAGATGAACCAGAGTCAAACCAAACATCTAAAGTATCTTTGACAGACTTATACTCATCTGTTTCAGCTATAAAATCGCTATCATCAGCATTAAACCATGCTTCAACACCACCTTTTTCTATTTTCTCTGCTACTTTATGTAGTATGCCAATAGTATCAGGGTGAAGCTCTTCAGTTTCTTTATGAATAAATAATGGTAAAGGCACTCCCCAAGTTCTTTGGCGAGATATACACCAGTCTGGTCTATCTTTGACCATTCCTTCTATACGAGCTTGTCCCCAGCTTGGAGCCCAATTTGTTTCTTTGATAGCTTCTAGGGCTTTGCTACGTAAGCCTTCTTTTTCCATACTAACAAACCACTGTGGAGTAGCTCTAAACATAAGAGGAGACTTATGACGCCAGCAATGAGGATAGCTGTGCTTTATTTTATCAAAGTTCATTAGGCGTTTTTTTTCACCTAAAAGCTCTACAATTCTATCATTAGCTTTAAAGATAAATTCTCCAGCAAATAATTTAGTATTTTCACTGTAGCAGCCATTTCCTTTAACAAAAATTTCCATAGATAGATCATGCTCTTTACCTAAAGCAAAATCCTCAACACCATGAGTAGGGGCTGTATGTACCATACCAGTACCTGAGTCATCAGTTACATGATCTCCATGTAGTATTGGCACGTGACGACTATAAAAAGGGTGCTCAGCGATAATCCCTACCAGATTCTTACCAGAGGTGGATGCAACTACATCAGCATCTTCTATAGCGTATCTTTTTAATGTTTGTTCTACTAAATTTTCTGCAAGGATTATGTATGAGTCATCTATCTTAATTAGGCTATAGTTTAGGTCATTACGCACAGCTATAGCTTGGTTAGCAGGGAGTGTCCATGGAGTAGTTGTCCAAATAATAGCAAAAGCTTCATGATTTAGTGAATCTATACCAAATGCTTCAGCAAGTTTAGATTGATCTTTAATCTTAAATTTTACATCAATAGCTGGGGAGACTTTATCTGCATATTCAACTTCAGCTTCGGCTAATGCAGAGCCACAGTCAGTACACCAATGTACTGGCTTGAAACCTTTGCTTAGATGACCATTTTCTACAATTTTAGCTAGAGTTCTAATCATATTAGCTTCATAACTAAAGTCCATTGTTAAGTATGGCTGTTCCCACTCACCTAAAACTCCAAGCCTTTTGAAATCTTTCTTTTGTATCTCAACTTGTTTTTTTGCATACTTGCGGCATTCTTTTCTAAATGAGTCTTCAGAGATTTTTTGACCGGCTTTGCCGTGTTTTTTCTCAACTTGAAGCTCAATTGGTAGTCCATGACAGTCCCATGTTGGAATATATGGGGCATTGTAGCCACTTAGAGTTTTAGATTTTACAATTATGTCTTTTAAAATCTTGTTTACAGCGTGACCAACATGGATGCTACCATTTGCATATGGAGGTCCATCATGAAGAACAAATTTATCACGTCCTACGAAATGCTCTCTAATCTTTTTATAAATACCTTGTTTTTCCCATTTGTTAAGAATCATTGGTTCTTTGTTAGCTAAGTTACCCTTCATTGAGAAAGATGTCTTTGGGAGATTTAATGTGTCTTTATAGTCACTCATTTGAATTCCTTAGGTATCTAAAATAGTTAATATTGAGATTTTAAAAATTACTTAAGCACAAATTATAATGTACAAAGGAGGTTATGTTAATAGTCTATAATGTAGTAATTAAACTTTTTGCCTTTTTTATATCTTGAGATATTTGAGATTTTAGTTCTTCAAAAGAGTTGAATTTCTTTTCAGCTCGAATAAAATCAATTATTTCTGTAGTAATATGCTCACCGTAAATATCTTTATCAAAGTTAAAGATATGTGTTTCTAAAAGGTTGCTTTTACCATCTATAGTTGGCCTGGTTCCTGCATTGGAGATACCATAAAAACTCTCATTATTTTTAAAATGTACTTTAGTTAGAAATACTCCTTTTAAGGCTGAATTTTTAAGAAGCTTTTGATTGGCCGTATGAAAACCAATTTTTCTACCATTTTTTTGTCCATGAATAACTCGAGAGTTAATCTTAAAAGATCTCCCAAGTAGCTTATGGGTTTGTTCTAGATCATGATTTGCGATTGCTTGGCGTATTTGACTACTACTGATACGATGGTTATCAAGATTTAGTGTTGAGATTTTATCAACTTTAAAGTCATACTCACCTGAGAATTTTTTTAAAAGATCGTAGTCGCCTTTACGCTTTTTACCAAACTTAAAGTCATCACCAACAATTATATGCTTGATGTTTAATCTATCTACTAAATACTCTTTGATAAATTTTTCTGCTTCAATGTTTGCAAAATCAGAGTTAAATTTTTGACATATTATATTTTCTAAACCAAGTGCATGTAAGTTTATAGCTTTGTTTCTAAAATCATAAATCCTTGTGGGAGCATTTTCTTTTAGGAAAAACTCCTTTGGTAAAGGTTCAAAAAATAAAATATAGGCCTCTAGTTTATTTTCTTTAGCAATAGATTTTAGTTTTTTTATAATCGCTTGGTGTCCTAGGTGAACACCATCAAAAGATCCTATAGCAACCACAGAAGGCTTAGAATTTTTAATTTTTTTTAAGTTAGTGATAATTTTCATTACAATAGGTGTTCAAAGCAGTTTTTTAAAGGGATATAATAACCTAATAGTATTCATTTTTTGTTGAAAAAATGCAACTACTGTTAGATACTAGTTAGTTAGAAGTTTTTAAATATAGTTGTGTAAAATATTTTTTAAGTGGTTTTGTCATGGAAAGACGTGTAAAGAGAATAAGAAAATTACGAAATAAAAGCGGTAAAGTTTTTGCTATTGAGACAAACCTTACGGGTAGGCAACTACTCAATAATAGGGTTTTAAACAAAGATGTTGCTTTTAGCCAAGAAGAGAGAATAGCATTTGATTTGCTTGGGTATCTTCCTGAAAAGGTTGAGAGCTTAGAAGAGCAAGCTGTAAGGGTTAAAAGGCAGCTTGATATAAAGCCAACATCATTAGAGAAGTATGTTTTCTTAAATAGATTGCACGATCTAAATACTACACTGTTCTATCACTTTGTGCGTGAGAATTTAGAAGAGATTATGCCAGTTATATATACTCCTACAGTTGGTGAAGCAGTACAGAAGTATAGTAGTTCATTTAGGAAGCAAAGTGGTCTTTTCATATCCATCAACCATAAAAGGCATATTCCTAGAATCTTAGAGAGATATGAGTATAACAGTATTGACCTTGTTCTTGTAACAGATGGTGAAGCTGTGCTTGGTATAGGCGATCAAGGTATTGGAGGTATGAATATCAGTATAGGTAAGATTATGGTTTATGTCGCTGCTAGTGGTATAGATCCTGCAAGGGTTTTGCCAGTACAGCTTGATATGGGTACTAATAATGATGACCTACTTTCAGCCCCTGGATATCTAGGCGTACGTTTACCAAGAGTCTCAGGTGAGACGTATGATGAGTTTATTGAAGAGTTTGTTACTCAGGTTAAAGCAAGATTTCCAAATGTATTTTTACACTGGGAAGATTTAGGTAGAGATAACGCTACTCGTATACTAGAAAAATATAAAGAAAAACTATGTACTTTTAATGATGATATTGAAGGTACAGGTATTGTTGCTGCAGCTAACTGTATTGCTGCAATTAAAACAGCAATGACAATTAGAGTTAACTCAGGTGAGTTGACAGAAGAGCAAGCTATTGGAAGTATTTGTGATCTTAAGATTGTTATCTTTGGTGCTGGTAGTGCAGGCTGTGGTATTGCAAGACAGTTAGCAGATGTCATAGCTGATAGAGCAGGTATTTCGATTGAGAAGGCTAGAAATAGTATTTATCTTGTTGATAGATATGGTTTAGTCTGTGATAAGCTAAGAGCTAAACGAATTACTCCAGAACAAAAACCTTTTGTTAAGACAAGTGCTGAGATAGATAAGTGGGATGTTGAAGATTTTGATTATATAACTTTGACAGAAACTGTCAAAAATGCAAAGCCTGATATTTTAATTGGGACGTCTGGTCAGCCAGGATCATTTACAGAAGAGATTGTTAAATCAATGGCTGAAGATAATAATTATCCGATTATAATGCCATTATCCAATCCAACATCACTTTGTGAAGCACTTCCTGAGGATATTATTAAATGGACTGAAGGAAAAGCTTTAATAGCTGCAGGAAGTCCTTTTGCAGATGTCCAGTACAATGGTAGGGAGTATAGAATATCTCAAGGTAACAATGCGTTTATATTCCCTGGTTTAGGTCTTGGCTCTGTAGCAGTGCACGCAAAAGTCTTAACTGATGGTATGATTAGGGCCGCTTGTTATAGATTAAGTGAATTATCGCCAATGGTAATTCACGAAGATATAACACAGCCTTTATTAGCGAATATTTCAGATCTAGTTTCTGTGAGTAAAGAAATTACAAAGGCAGTAGCAAAACAAGCAATATTAGAAGATGTTCATGGTGTTGATGTGGATCTAGAGGATCTTACACCAGAAGAGCTTGATGAAGAGATAACCAGGTTAATTAACTTATCTTCATGGACTCCAACATACGCGCCATATATGCCAATCTAATATCTCTTTATATATTTTTTCTTTTAAACTCTTTTAACCTTAAATCTAGATTAATTTATCTGCAATAAAAGCTGTTGAAAATATATTCTTACAATGTCAGTATCTTTAACCCACAGCTAATGTTTTTTTAATATATAAGAAAGAGTGTTAGTAGTGTAAGTATCTTAAGATGCTGTATTTATAAACTCTTACTCTGATTTCTGTAAGTTATATTTTTTGCTGTAAAAATATTGAAACCTAAATTTTCATCATGCAGAATCTTTAAGGTTAGTTTAACTTTTGTTTAATTTTAGGGAACATGATTGTGGCAAGAAAGTTTAAGAAGAGCTTTATTTTGAGTAGTTTATTATTATGTTGTGGTCTTGGCTATTCCGAGAACTCTCCAACAGTGGTTTCTCAGGGAGGCCCCTTAGGAGCTGTTAGTATTGGCGCTCAAAATGTAAATGATGCTACAGCTAGTTCAACTACTTCAAAAACTAGTAGGTCAAAAGCATCAAAGCAATCAAGTGCTCAAAATGTAAATGAAAAAGAAATGTTGTTGGAGTTGCAAAAGCAAGTTAAGCAATTGCAAGGTCAACTACTACAAATTAAGGCACAAAAAACTAGTATTCAAAATACATCTAATGAGAATCAGCAGTTTACTACATATGGTAAAAAAGTTTACGGTAATAGACCAAACTCACTTACTGGTCAAGATTTAGCTAATTTAGCTAATGGCGGGAATCCAGCTGATATTATGCAGAATGTTAATACAAAAGGTTCAATTGTTGATCTAAGTGATAAAGCTTTAGGTGGGGTATTTAACTCAAGTGGAGGTATCGACGTTGGTGGAGCTCCTGCGATTACTACTCAGGGTCAGATTACATTCCTAGGTTCATTCTCAGGTAACAACAGTATTCCTATTGGGCAGATTGGATCAAGTCTTTTTGCTTCTACACTATTGAGTCAAAGAGAAAAGTTTGATGATTATTCAATCTTCTTTGGTGGATACTTGGAAGCCGATGCTCAAACTTGGTTTGGTAGTAGTAAAGCGGGTGAAGGATTATCTGGAACTGGAGAAAATATTTATCTAACAGCAGCAAGGTTATATTTTCTAGCAAATGTTGGTCATTATGTGACTTTGCAGTTTGATTTTGATACTGACGAAACAGGTAATTTTGGGCTTGGTAATGCTTTTGCAATTTTTGGTAACTTAGATACTTCACCTTTCTTTGTAACAGTAGGTAGAAATAAGCTATCTGTTGGATCATATGGAGGTGGTGGTACCTGGACAGATGGTATGACTAATTTCCTAAAACCAAGTAGAGCTTCAAATATTTCAATAAATTATAAGAACCAAGTATGGAATGCCAATGTTTCTGTTTTTGGGACAAATGATCAGACAGCAGATTTCTCAACTGGATTATTTTATGCAGACAGTTGGACTGAGAATTTAATTGGTGCCTTTAACGTTGGTTATGTTTATAATTTGAATGGTTCGGGAAATGGTTCGATAGTGAATTTCCTAAATAAAGAATATGGTAAGCATAATTCTGCAACGGTAGGAGCTTTTAACGTTGATGGTAACTTGACATATGGTTTATTTGGAGGTTTTTTAAACATGGCTGCTGGTTGGTCAACAACTACAAATTCAGCTGATTTTAATGGTAAAGGGACTAATGTGCTTGCTGGTGGCTGGTATGGAGCAGCCAACTATTCTATGGTGTTAGGTGGTAGAAATACTAACTTTGGTGTCTCTTATGGACAATCATATAATGCAAAAGATGTTCCAATGACCTTATCGGCATCTGCTGTAGCAGGTCCAGCATCTACTTCAGGAATTCAACGACAACTCCTTGTTTCTGCTCAGCGTGCTTATTTTGACAATAATGTTCTATTCGGTCCGGAGTATTCATATCAGCAATTATATGGTGGACAACATATGAATACTATTACACTTGATATGTCGGTATATGTGTAATATTTTTATTGTAAGTTTGCTATCTTATATCTTTGGTAGCTGTCTAAAATATTTATCTTTTCTATTGATTTATAATATCCAGTTAGTAAAATAAAACCTGAAGTGTTAGTGTTATTTTTTGATAATAAGCTTTGGTTTTAATCATATCCAAAAAGCTTTGGTAGGCCTTGTATTGCTTTAAAATAGAGTGTTTAAGCTTTATGAGACAGGAAGTTTTTTCTAAATATGTTTATACTAAGGCGAGCATTATAATTGACACTAATATGCTTGGTGTAAGTTAAGATTTAGGCGGATATGTCCTTGTTGTAAAGTATTTATGTAAAAGTGATCTTTAGAGAAGATTAGCTTTGTTGTTTGCATGAAATACCAAGGCCGTAGCTTAGCCATTAAATTGTAAATTTAGGCTATGAGATTGTCAATATATTATAGCAAATTGTATGCTACGGTAGGTTATTGATGGATTTTTTGGATCTAAATATAAATATACCAAGACAATGGTTTTGTGATTGATATCATAAGGTTTTATTTTTTATATTTGGGGCATTACTTTAGTGCAAAAGTTTAAGAGAAAAATTATATTATTTAGTAGTATATTTATATACTGCACTTTTGGTTATTCAGAGAATAATACTCCAGATATTGTTTCTCAAGGTGGGCCGTTAGGCTCGACAAGTATTGGGCAACAAGACATTAATAGTACTTCAGCTACTACAGCAAAGCCTTCTTCACAGACTAAAGATCCTGCATCATCACAATCTTCAAATCAAGGTTCAGATGCTCAGAGTGTCAATGAGAAGGAGCTACTGTTGAAATTACAGAAGCAAGTTGAAAAGCTACAAGGACAATTACAGCAAATTAAGCAGCAAAACCAAGGCGGTGATATCAATAATATGTCTGGAGGTAGTTCTCAGTTTTCTACATATAGTGGTAGGGTATACGATAATAAGCCAAATACTCCTCAACAGATAACTAGTGGTGATTTAAGTCAAACTCTAGTTGGAGGGCAAAGTGCTTCAGATATTATGGAGAATGTAAACGCAAGTAACTCAATTATTGATATGAGTGATAAATCATTGGGTGGCGTATTTAATTCAAACGGTGGTATTGACGTTGGTGGTGCTCCAGCAATTACTACCCAAGGTCAGGTTACTTTCCTAGGTTCATACTCTGGTAACAACAGTATTCCTATTGGACAGATTTCATCAAACCTTTTTGCTTCAACATTATTAGGTCAAAGAGAGAAGTTTGACGATTATTCAGTATTCTTTGGTGGTTTTATTGAGGCAGATGCGCAGGCTTGGTTTGGTAGTAAAAACATTGTTCCTCCATCATCTGATGGAACCGGTGGAATATCAGGAAACGGTCAAAATATTTATCTAACTAATGCTAAATTATACTTCTTATCAAATCTAGGTCATTACGTTACAGCACAGTTTGATTTTGATACAGATGAATCAGGAGCATTTAGTTTAGGTAATGCTTTTGTGATTTTTGGTAACTTAGATACATCACCTTTCTTTGTAACAGCAGGTAGAAGTAAACTATCTGTGGGAACATATGGTGGTGGTGGTCCATGGACCTCTGGTATTACAGACTTCTTAGCTCCAGGATCAGTTACTAATGTCTCTGTGAACTATAAAGATGAAGTATGGAACGCCAATGTTACTGTTTTTGGTTCTGATGATCAGACAGCAGATTTCTCAACAGGTCTATTTTATGCAGATAGTTGGACAGATAATTTAATTGGAGCTTTCAACGTTGGTTATGTTTATAATATGGCCGGTGCTGATAATGGTTCATTAAGTAACTACTTAACAAATACGGGTCTTTCAGCGGCTACTCCAATAGGTGCATTTAACTTTGATGGTAACTTAACTTATGGTATGTTCGGAGGGTTTTTAAACTTAGGTGCTGGTTGGTCAACTACTACAAATTCGGCAGATTTTAATGGTGATGGTGGTAATGTGCTTGCAGGAGCATGGTACGGTGCTGCCAACTATTCATTAGTGCTAGGTGGTAGAAATACCAGTTTCGGTGTCTCATATGGTCAATCATACAATGCTACAAACATTCCAATGAACTTGTCATCATCTCCAATAAGTGGAAATCAAACTACAACAGGAATAAAAGAGCAATTTATTGTCAACGCCAACAGAGCTTATTTTGATAATAATGTCTTATTTGGTCCAGAATATTCATATCAAAGACTATATAGTGGTCAATATATGAATACAATTACTCTTGATATGTCAGTATACGTATAGAGTATTTATTTTTAATTTATAGCAGATAAAATATAAAAAAAGAGTCAGTTCAGTAGTTTATACATTATTTTTCGGTAGTTGATGGAGTATTATTTATTCAAAAGGATCATCTTAAAATTTTGATTAAAAATATATAGCTTTATAAACTAATACAAATAGAGTAACATTAGCGTAAATATATAAGTTATAAAATATAAGGACAAATATGTCTTTCTTAATTGCTATAGTAGGTAGAGCTAATGTTGGTAAATCAACATTATTTAATGTACTTACTAATTCTAGAGATGCCTTGGTTTTTGATTTTGAAGGTGTCACACGTGATCGTCAATATGGTCAAGCAAAGTATGATGATCTTGATTATTTAGTAGTTGATACTGGAGGTATTTCAGATCAAGATGCTGGCTTTGATGAGTTTATGGCTAAACAATCTGAAATGGCCATAGACGAGGCTAATCTTGTATTTTTTGTCGTTGATGGAAGATCTGGATTAACATCAGGTGATGAGTATGTGGCTAATCTACTGCGTCAAAGAGATAAAAAAGTAATAGTTGTGGTCAATAAGGTTGATGGTGTCGATGAAGAGGCTGCAATGGCTGAGTTCTATAGTTTTGGTTTTGATAAAGTCTTTGCAGTATCTGCTGCACACCGTAGAAATACCCAAAAGTTAGTAGATAAGTTTTTAAAGAAACCGCTAAATGATTACTATCAAGATTATACTCAGACAGGTGAGCATAAGGAGCAATTACGCCATGGGATTCATTTCTCATTGATAGGTAGACCTAATGTTGGTAAATCCACTCTTACAAATAGGATGCTCGGAGAAGACAGAGTAGTAGTGTTTGATATGCCTGGAACAACTATTGATAGCGTTAGTATTCCATTTGAAAGACATGGGCAAAAATATACTATAGTTGATACAGCTGGAGTACGTAAAAGAGGTAAAGTAAAACAAACACTAGAGAAATTCTCAGTAGTTAAGACTTTACAGGCTATTCAAGACTCAAATGTTGTTGTAGCTGTTGTTGATGCTAGACAAAGCATCTCAGATCAAGACCTAAGCTTGATACATTTTGCAATTAAAAATGGAAGAGCTCTTGTGTTAGCTGTCAATAAATGGGATGGTATGACAGAAGAGGATCGTAATAAAGTTAAAGAAGATATCAAAAGAAGGTTATATTTTTTACAAGATTATGTAGACATTCATTTTATATCAGCTCTTCATGGTACAAATGTTGGACATGTCTTTGAATCTATACAAACTGCTTATGAGTGTGCAAACAAGAAAATAACTACAGCAGATGCAACAAAACTATTGCAACTTGCTATAGATGCTCATTCACCACCAATGGTAGGTAAGTTTAGAATAAAGCTAAAATATGCGCATGTAGGCGGCCACAATCCTCCTGTAATTGTTATACATGGCAATCAAGTAGGTAAATTGCCACATTCATATAAAAGATATTTAGAGAATTTCTTTAGAGAGGCTTTAGAATTTAGAGGAACTCCTATAGTATTTGAATTTAAGCAATCAGAAAACCCATTTGCGAATAAGAAAAATAAGAGATCAAAAGATGAAGGCAGTAAGAGTAAAAAAGTTAAATAATATTGCTGATGAAATAACAATAAATATTAGTGGTGCAAAGAATGCTTTATTGCATTTAATATTCGCAAGTTTAATCCCAGATACAAAAACTACATTTAGTAATGTTCCAACAACTTTATTAGACTATAAAGGTGCGAAGGAGATACTAGAAAATGTTGGTGCAGTTGTTACAGAAAGAGGTGAAGATGTAACAATTAATACAACAGCAATAACAACCGAAGCATTAGAACTATGTGGTGAGATGACCTCAAAAACACGCTGTTCCTTAATGCTTTTAGGTTCGATGTTAAAGAAAAAAGGACGTGTAAAAATTGGTTTCCCTGGTGGTTGTAGCTTTAGTGAAAAAAGACCTTTTGATATACATCTAGAGGGACTAGAAGCATTAGGGGCTAAAGTTATATTAGCAGAAGAGCATATTGAGGTTGTTTATAAAGAAGAAAAAGATGCTGAGTTTAAGATGCCTTTCCCTTCAGTTGGGGCAACTATGAACTTAGTCATGTATGCTGTGATTGGTAACTCTGAAGTCATTCTTGAAAATGTTGCGCTTGAGCCTGAAGTTGTTACATTGATTGATTATTTAAATAAGTGTGGTGCTAATATCAAATTTGATATTGAGAGTAGAAAGATTAGAGTACTAGGGGTTGCAAGGTTATTAGGTTGTGAATTTGAAATAATCTTTGATCGCATTCAAGCGATGACTTATGCTGCGATGGCATATTTATATAAAACAAATGTAACTATTACAAATATAAATACTGAAGATACATATAATATTGCAAAACCTTTAGAAAAATTAACTAATGCAACTGCTAAATGGCAGTATGATCAAGAAAATAAATCTTTAAAGTTTTTTGGTAAACAGAGTAATATTAAAGGTGTTGATATAATAGCAGCACCATTTCCTCATTTTCCGACAGATCTACAGCCTATATATGCTGTAATGCTCTTTATGGCAAATAGTTGTAGTACTATTCAAGATACTGTTTATCCTGAGAGAATAAATTATGTATATCAAATTAGGAAAATGGGGTTTGATATATCGATCGATAATAATTTGATTAAAATAAGGCCTGTAAAGAGCTTTAAAAATATTCGTCCAGCAGTAATGAGTGTAAAAGATCTGCGTGCCGGAATGGCATGTCTGATGGCCGGCTCATTACTTGATGAGTTTTCAACTATAAATAATGCTCATCAGATATTTAGAGGGTATAATAATCTTATAGAGAATATGTCTCATTTTATGCAGATAGAGATTTTAGATAATAATATTTAGGTAAATAATGTCACAATATATATCTTTAGAAAAATATAATACTTATAGAATTAAATCATTTGCAAAGCATGTTTATTTTCCTAGTGATGAAAAAGATCTTTTGGAGATTGTCGATAAACATGAAAAGCTATTTTTTCTTGGTAATGGTAGTAATGTAATTTTTTCTAAAGAGTATTATGATGATGAAATAGCTTTCGTTATTTTTTGTAAAAACTTTAATTCTTTTAGTATTTCTGGATGCTATGTTGATGTTCAAGCAGGAGCTTTGCTACAAGATCTAGCATTAGCCACATATCAAGCAAGCTTAAGTGGTGTTGAGACTTTCTATGATGTTCCAGCTAGCTTAGGTGGCGCTTTAATAATGAATGCTGGAGCTTATGGGGATGAGATTTATACTTATATAAAAAGTGTTAGAGTTTTAGATCTTAATAAGAAAAAAATAGTTGAATATAACAAAGAAGATATAGAATATGGGTATCGCTATTCAATGTTTAAAAATGATAGTAATATTTGTATTTTATCTGCTAAGTTTGAGTTTGAGGAAAAGCCAAGGCAAGAAATCAAAGCTAAATTAGATGATATCTATTCACGCAGGTTATCTAACTTACCTCAGAAGCCTACAGCAGGAAGTGTATTTAAAAGGCCTCAAGCAAATATGCCTGTAGGAGTTATGGTTGAAGAGCTTGGGCTTAAAGGTAAAATAATTGGAGACGCACAAATTTCACCTAAGCATGGCGGTATTATTGTCAATAATGGTAATGCTACAGGTAATGATATAATACAGCTTATCGAGTTTATAAAATCTGAAGTTTTAGAAAATTATAATATAAAACTTCATGAGGAACAGATAGTTATTTAAAGTGTTTATACAAAATACTTTTTTATATGTTTAATATCTAATATACTTTGCTTAGGAAAAATTTTTTTATATAGTTATGAGAAAAAAAATTATATTCTTTTGTTCTATTTTTTTATTAAATTGTAGTGTTGTGTTAGCAGATACGACTGATACTAGTGCTAGTATTGCTCAAACTAATGATATGACTACAAATGACATAAGTAGTGAAAAACAAGCTAATACAGACAAACAACAAACTAGTAAGTCAGATGACAAGCCCTATACTGAAAAATCACATGATAGATACGGAGATGATCTAAGCGTTTTGGTGGATACTAGTAACGCTAGCTATGATGCACTTTTAGCAGATGCAGAGAAGATATTAGCAGATAGAGATGTCAATCCACCTAATGCAGAAATTCAAAAGAGAATCCAAAGTATCAACGGGCATGTTAATAATGTTGTTGTTGAAAAAAAACAAATGAAAAAAGATGTTAAGGCTGCTGGAGATATCTTAAAACGTCATGATGAGATTAATCAAGAATTTAAGAATTCTTATGGTAATAAGTCAGCAAAAGATTATATAGCTAAAGAGACCCAAGGCTATAATGATGTAGATGATTATCAAATGAAAAACTATAAAAATCTTTTGGATGATGTAAAGCTAGAAACTCCAGAACAGATTGGTGATTCATTTGATGAGATTGATGATAGCAAGGCTAAATCAAAGTATAAATTATCCGATGGATACTCAATTGAGGATGTCACTACAGTTGGAGCACTAACTGGTCAAAATAAACGTTTAAAAAAATGTTTAATTATGAAAACCTATGGTGGCGGTACTTGGCGTACATATTGTCAGCCGCTTAAAAAGCCAACTCAATGTCCAGATTATGACTGGAACCAGTTATCGACAATGGCGATTATGTATTGTTAGATTTCTTAAAATTAGCGATTTGTTCCTTTAACTCATCTAGGCTTACTCTATTAGGATTATTACGAGGTTTGATATCTTCATCATTTTTACGTACAGCATAGCCATATAGAGCTTCTATCTCAAGTTGTAGATTTTGCTTAAATTGAGTTATAAAACTATTCCAGAAGTTTTTACCAGTTAGGCCAATATGCATAGTTGTATCTGCAAGAGGTTCATTTAATGCTCTAATGTCTTCAAAGAGAGTAGTAGTATTTTCATAAGTAAAAATAATTAAATCTGATTCTATAGCAGGTGTTTTATATTTACTTGATTGTAGTGTGTTGCCCCACGTTAATAAATCTATCATATCATTAGTATGTTTGTTGTTACTTACAGTTGCAAAGGCTTGCTTCATAGAGCTAAAAGATTTATCTCCAAATGTTGAAAAAAGTAAGATTCCATCATTATTTAATAGTTCATAGTAGTTTTCTAGTTCTTGAGCAAGGTTATCTGTAAGGTGAATTACGGAGTTTGATATTATGATATCAAATTGTTGCTTAGTATTTTGATTGTTATGAAGCTTGGAGTTAGGGAAGCGGTTTTTCAAAGTATTTAAATAGTTAGTATCTTGATATCCATCAATTAAAATATCAGTAGGAGAAAGATTTATAAAATCTAACCTTTTTAAGAGTCTTTGAGCTATTTCATTCTTTATGAATGAAGTTTGATAGAGTTTTTTATGCGATAAGTGTTTGAGGAAAAGATTAAAATTAAACATTTTTATTTTTTTAGTTTGGTTTGTTGGAAAGATTGTAATAGTTTTTTAAGCTCTATAAAAGGTATAGGCTTGCTAAAATAGAATCCTTGATAAAAGTCACAGCCAATTGACTTTAAAAATTCAAGCTGTTCGCCCGTTTCGACGCCTTCAGCTACACATTTTTTATTTAAATTATTTGCTAAGTGTATTATAGATTTTATAATTGCTTTATTATTTTCTTTATCAAGGTCACTAACAAATGATTTATCAATTTTTAGATATTTAATAGGTAAATTAGCAAGATATTTTAGTGAAGAGTAGCCTGTACCAAAATCATCTAAGGCAAAACTAAAGCCTTTGTTATTTAATTTGTTAATAATCGATCTTGTATGCTCAATATCATTTAACAAATATGTCTCTGTAATTTCAAAAGTGATTAAATTTTTATCAACTTTATCAAAGAATTTAATGATTTTATCAGAAAATGTATTGTTGATAAGTTGTATGCTAGATATATTTATCGATAATTTGATATCTTTTACTAGATTATCTTTTAGCAGTTCTTGCCAGTCAGAGATAGTTTTTTTAAATATCCATTGACCTATTTTTTCAATAGTTTGGTTTTTTTCAGCTATAGGTATAAATTCATCTGGTGTGACATTACCTAGTATAGGTGAGTTCCAGCGTATTAAAGCCTCGACACCATAAATATTTGTATTAGCATCAAATTGAGGGTGATAAACAACGTTAAATTCACTCATATCAATATTTAATAACTCACGCTCTATACTCTTATGTCTCTTTGTAGCTTCATCATAGTCAATGCTATAATGAGAGTATGTATTTTTCCCCATAGTTTTAGAACTATACATGGCAATATCAGCATTTTGAAGTAGCTTTTCTATATTTGATGCAGTATTAGGGTAAGTTGCAATCCCTATACTAACAGATTGAGTTATAGTGTTTTTATTAATCTTAATTGGGATAGATATTTCTTTTATTATTTTTTTAGTAATATCTTCTATTTCTTGAAGGTTTTTTTGATCTTTAATTAGAATTAGAAAGTCATCGCCTCCTGATCTTCCAATAATACTATTTTCAGGTAGACAAGCTCTTAACCTATTCGCTACAGTAATTATAAGTTTATCACCTACAGCGTATCCGAAAGATCCGTTTATAAATTTGAAATTATCTAGATCTACCATAATTAGAGCAGCAAAATGATTATCTTTAGTTTTTCTAAGAGAACTTTCAGCTGTTTTTATAAACCCTTTGCGATTAAGAAGTTTAGTCAGATTATCATTATATGCTATATAGTTAAGTTTAACGTTACTTTGCTTTATACTCTCAAGTAATGCCTCTCTTTGGGTTACATCTCTAGCTATTCCTAATATAAAAGGCTTTCCAGCCTTATCATAAAATCTAACTTTATAAGTATCTATAACTTTTTTTTCACCAGTAGGGGTGGTTATATATTCAATAGTTCTAGATGATCCTTTATCAAAGGCGATCTTATCATATTTTAAGAAAAGCTTAGCTTCCTCAACAGAGAACTTTTCAACTGTTGTTGTTCCTATAACTGATTGTTGGATATCTTTTGGATAGAGGTTAAGCATAGCTTTGTTTGCTTTTACTAGGCGATATTTTTCATCTTTAACAAACATGATATCTTCACTAGCATCAAACATTAGTTCAGAAAATTCTTTAGACTCTTTTAGCTCTTGCTGTATATTTTTTAGTGCTGTCAGATCATTATGTGCACCAAGCATTCTGATGGGCTTACCATTTTTATCACGAATTGCCATTCCGCGGCATCTAACCCATACTGTTGAGCCATTTTTATGTTTATATCTAACTATTTGACAGTATTCATAATTTGGATCTTTGAGATGTTTTTCTAGATTTTGTATAGCTATTTGCAGATCTTCTGGAAAAATTAGATCTTGCCACTCAGATGAAAGTGGTTTTTTGTCTTTAGGATCATATCCTAATATTTCCCAAAACTTATCATTCATCCATTCGTTTTCGGGGTTTTCTAGATCAAGATACCATAGGCCATCAAGGCTGGACTGCTGTAGGGAGTCAAAAACCTTATGATTTTTACTTATTAGTTCATAGAGTTCTTCTTTAAGATAATGACTCATAAGACCTAACAAAACTATTCAATACATATCAAAATTATAAACTATAAAGATAAGTTAAACAATTTTTAGAAGGAAATGAACGGCTTTAAATGAAGGAAGTTATTCATAGAAGTTAAACTGGTTTTTACCTGATTTTTTAGCTTTGTACATAGCTATATCAGCTTGAGTAATCAGCTTATCACTACTTATATTAGGATGTTTTGATTTAACAAGGGTCGCACCAATACTAATTGTTTGTTGAATCTGAATCTCTTTGGAAATATATATTTTATCTTCAAATAAGGCGATTATTCTTTTTATAATATCTGTTGAAGTTTCTTGGTCATTAATATTTTTCAGAATAGCTATAAACTCATCACCACCTATTCTTGAGATTAGATCACCATCTCTAAGAGTTGACTTGATTCTAGAAGCTACTTCTTTTAGAACCAAATCGCCAACCTCATGACCATATTTATCATTAGTATGTTTAAAATCATCTAGATCAATAAATAATATAGCAATATTTTTATCCTGCACTATCTCGTCATTTAATATGATTTTTAATTTTTTATCAATGCTATGTCTATTTAAACATCCAGTTAAAGAATCTATTGAACTAAGCTTTTTAAGTTTTACTTGTCCTTTTTCTAGAATTTTATTTTTCCTAAAGTTTATACTTATAAAGTAAAATAATCCCTGTACCATTAGGGATATAACTATACCTAGCAAGAAAAGTACAGCAGGGGAAGATCTTTGTAATTGTTCATACTGCTTATCTGTAAAGAAGACTTTGATATGCCAGAGTTTCTCACCAGGAATATTATATGAAAATGACATGCCATAGTATTGCTTAGGATCTAAGTTTGAATATATTATATGTTTATCAAGATAAATCTCTAAATTATAGTGATTGCGATTTATCTCAGACATAAATTTTTCTGAGAAGTTAGGCTTAAAGACAACATTAAATTTGTTGTTTTGCTCACGAATACAAATTATTTTTTCTTTAGAATATGCTTTATTTGAACCACATTTAGCTAAGACATCTAATGCTTGATCTTTTGTTATGTTGTAATTAGATAGAAAAATGGGCTTGTACTGTTTGTCTTGTGTATAGTATATAAAATAAATATTTGGATAATCGTCTTCATAAGCTTGCATATCTGCTATAATAGCTTTTCTACTTGAGTAAGATGATGTATATAAACGTTTGTGTAGCCTATCTATGGCAGTTGCTTCTAAATCTAATTTTTTCTCAAGGTTTGCACCTAAAAGTGAAACTTCTCTATGTACGGTGCTTTTGATAGATTCACTATCTTGATCAAATGTGTATAGCCAAACTAAGAAAAATATAATAAAAGTAGAAGCACTTAATATAATTCCAATAATATAAGCTCTAGATTTTACTCCTTTAAAAGAGATTCTAAAAAGGGTTAGTATAAAGAAGCAAACTGAGGTATGCAACGCCATACCTGTAATATAGCCCCAGCTAAAATAAAATGAAATATTAAAAAAGTATCCAAGTAGAGATATACATGATAGCGAAAAAACTATAAGATTTGCTGCATAAAAGAGGCCTTTGAAAAGAAGAACATTTTTCTTAAAACGAGGTAGTATATTAGCAATAGCTAAAAGTAGAAAACATACTGCAGTATTCGGTGACATCCTACCAGGATATAACGAATGATCCATTGTTGCTGAATCTATAATATTATCAATACTAAAATTTAGTCCAAATAAGTACTCTAATAGAGTCAATAGGGATATTACAAGTACTATAATTGAGAGCATACAGCGACTATAGCTAAACTTTGATGTCTTAGGAATAAAGTTAACTATGGCTAAGATACCAAAGCATAGTGCGGTATTAAATTGCATTGGAGGGAAGCTATTGTTAAGTTTGACTATATTGACATTACCAACTAGCCAACCAAATATGACAACACCAGCTATAATTAGGACAAATAAGCTAGCTGCTATTTGGACTTTTCTTTGAGGTAAATACATCAAACAACCTTAAGAACACTCACTCCATAATAATTATTATATGTTATTTGATGTGAAAATATTAAAATTGTTTACATTTTTTATTAAAAAATATAATGTTTTTAGTATAGCTAGCAATTATTTTTTATATATGACAAAGGTAAATAAAGTAGTTACGTTAGATAAGTTAAGCTCAAAGATTAGAGAGGAATTATCTTATTGTGAGGTAATCACTATTTCATTAGATGATCAAATTAATGAGACTTTTGAAGATGTTGATGCTTTTATCTTGAATACTAATGATTTACAAGATTTTTTGCATATTATAAGAAAGATAAGAGCTAGTGTATATACATATTTGAAGCCAGTTTTTTGTGTCGATGCTAGTTTTGTTGATTATACAGCGACTGTATTTACAACTTATTCAGCGTTAGAGAAATTTATTGATATGGTTGATGATGAGGTTAATACAATAGAAGAAATCTCTCAAAAGAAAGATAATATAAAACAAGATTGGCAGGCAAGATTGCTGATATATTTGTATACAAGAAAACATGTGCGAACGATAGATGCTCGTAGTGATTTTTTTAGTAAGTCTTTTTTTAGTTATCCTGTTATTGATGTTTTTTGTCAAACAAAAGGGTTTGACTCTTTTGAGTGGATAAAGGAGCTTTCACAAAGACAGATTATTAAATCTAAGAGCCTCGTTAAATCATTTTTCTGCTGTAGTAGCTGCCATTCGGCTAGAGCGCTCTTTTCAGAAAGATGCCCTGATTGTAAAAGTGAAAATATTCTTCTGGCTGATTTTTTGCATTGTTATACCTGTGGTAATATTGCACCAGAAGTAGAGTTTATGCGTGATGATGAACTTGTTTGCTCACAATGTAAAACAAAGCTTAAGCATATAGGTCATGATTATGATCGACCATTAGAAAGTTATTCTTGTAATGATTGTGAAAGTATCTTTGTAGAACCAGAAGTTATAACAGAATGTTTAGATTGTGGTTTTAAAACATTAACTGAAAAGATGATAAAGCAAAAGATTAGTAACTATGAGCTGACAAAAAAAGCTCATCATTACATAAAGATGAATTTGCTTGAGTATTCAATGTCGATATTTGATGATATTAACTATATTGCACCAGAGTTCTTTTATAGTTTAATTGAGTGGGCTTGTCTAATGCAAAAAAGAAATAGCGCATATGAGTTTTCTTTGATTCATATTAATATTTTTGAATATATAACTATGATGGGAGTTTCTAATATATCAAAGAAGCTGAGGGAAATACTTAGAAAAACTGATATGCTAACTAGAGTGGGTAGTCAAGATATATGGATATGGCTTCCAAATACAGACTTATCAGGAGCTGAAATAGTGGCTGAGAAACTAAGAAAGATAAATGTATTAAAAGATGTGACAGCTGAAAAATTAATAGCTGTTAAAACGTTTCACTCAGCAGCTATTGATACGACTAAAAAAGTACAGACTTTATTGAGAGATTTAGCTAATAAAAGGTGATTTTTTTGGATATATTATATGTATTTTATCAACAAACTCTATTAGTATTCTCTAGTCCAAGAGAGCTTTTTATTTTTGCTTTTGCGTTTGTTTTACTTTTGGAAATACCTTTTAATATATTCATATTTCTAAGTATCTTAGTTAGTTACTTTAGACAGATTGTCAACCCAACTCATCGAGCGCCGTACTACCCTAAAGTTAGTTGTATCATAACAGCGTATAATGAAGGAAAAGATATCTTGATAACATTAAAAAGTCTTGAAGAGCAGTTATATAGAGGGAATATTGAAGTTTTAATTATAATAGATGGAGCTAATGTTAATAAAGAAACTCTTGATGTTGCAATGAGCTATAAAAAAACTTTTGAAGCCACAAGTAAAAGATCGTTAAAGGTTATCCCAAAGTGGCAGAGAGGTGGTCATGCTTCATCATCGAATCTTGGTTTTAGGTTGAGTACAGGTGAGTTAGTTATGACTCTTGATGCTGATACTTCATGTGATAACGATATGGTTAGTAATATGGTACAGCAATTTGCAGATCCAAATGTAATTGCATGCTCGGGGACTTTGAGAGTTAGAAATATAAGGAAAAATATACTTACACGCATGCAAGGTATAGAATATATGCTTGGAATACATTTATCTAAAATTGCTTTATCTAATGTAAATAGTGTCAATAATGTTTCAAGTGCATATGGTTGTTATAGAAAGAGTCTTCTAAAAAAAACTACTTTGTGGCGTAATGGTTCAGCAGAAGACTTAGATTTTACTCTAAGATTACAGTTTTTTTTCAAAAGGCATAGTAATTTTAGAGTGGCTCATTCTCAAGATAGTATTGCTCATACAGAAGTGCCTGAGAAGATTTGGGGACTTATTAAACAAAGAATGCGTTGGGATGGGGATACATATTTTATTTATATAAGAAGACATCTTAAGAGGCTATTGCCTCGATATTTGGGATGGAAAACTTTCTTTTTTTCAGTTTTCTCAGGTTTGTTTTTCCATGCTGTGCAGCCAATAGCAATAGTTGTTAGTTTAATATATAGCATGATTATTTTTCCCATTTATATTATTATTCCTATCTATATTGCGGTATATTTTTATTATCTAGTAATTACTGCTTTCTTATTTATGACATTTATTATTTTAGTTTCAGAAAGGAAAAAGCAGGATTTAGCAATGTGGTATATGATTCCTTTGATGCCTTTTTATTCAATATTTTTAAAATTTGTTGCAACGGTTGCTGTGTTGAGTGAATTTTTTATAAAAACACATAGAGATAGTACAATGGCTCCTACTTGGGTTAATAAAAAGGTTAAATAAATATGAAGTTTAAACCACCAAAAAATAAACAGATAATGCAAGCCCAAGCATCTCCTGTGAAGAAAAATATCTCAAAATTACAGTGGTATATGGTTATAGTCATAGTTATTTCACCTTTGATATATATAGGGTGGATGATTTTTAGTAATAACTGGTTTATAGTCGCAGATGGTACAGTTGTCACAGAGAAGTATCTTATTCGAGCTCATGAAGATGGCTTTATAAAGCAAAGTAATATTCATCCGGGAAAGCTTGTTAAGAATGGTCAAGATGTTTTTATAATGTCATCGCCTCTTTTAAATACTGAGCTTAATGAGATTAATACTCAGATTAAAGATGTGAAAAGTTTACAGGATAAACTATATAAAAGTGACTTAAATGCTCTAGAGCAAAAATATGCTATAGCGAAAAAATACGTTGATATTAATGAGAAGTTTTATAATGCTATGGTTCAATTAAGGAAAAAGAATATTATTAACATTATTGAGCTTCAACAGTCATCACAGGTGTTACATAATGCTGAGATGGATTTTGGTAATGTTCTAGTCGAGAAACAACAGTACTCTTTGGAAAAAGATAATAATTATGCCGAAACATTAAGACAGCTTAATCTACAGAAGAGTATTTTAGAAGAAAAAATTAAAAGTCTTGATATAAAAATAGATGTCGATGCTGTAGTTAATAGAGTTTATGTCTATAAAGGTGAATTTGTACAAAAAGGTCAAGAATTAGCGTTATTATCTTTGTTTGATAAACCTTTTATTCGAGCATACTTGGATTCTGAGTTTGTTTCATATGTTTCAAAAGGTACTAAAGTTACTATACGTTTTCAAGATGGTGCAGAATTTAAGGGTGTTATAGAGTCTAGACCAGTATTTGCTGAGATGAATAATGATAGAAGTATTTTTGACTCAAAAGAGTCGAAAGTAGTTATTATTGTAAAACCAACCCAGAAAATTCCGGAAGAATATAATATTAATAATGTACCAGTTGAGATTGATGTAGGTCGGTTATAAAGATATTATTTAGGTATATGTATAAGGATTATATTTGATAAGATATTTATTGGAGCTTTAAGAGAAGGTTTATATGGGAATAAATATTGAACCGAATTCATTATTAGAAAAACTACTTTCAACACTATTAGATGGTGTTATTATAATAAATCAAAAAGCTACTATAGTTTATGTTAATCCTACAGTAGAAGTATTGTTTGGTTATGATGATGTAGAAATTATTGGTAGAAATATCAAAGTTCTTATGCCTCAGAGATATTCTTCTAAACATGATGTGTATATAGATAAATATCTTAAGACAAATCAAAAAAATATTATTAACTCCTCTCGAACTGTTCAAGGGATGAAAAAAGACGGTACGATCTTTCCTATAGAGTTAGCAGTTTCTGAAATGACAAATAATGGTGAAAAAGTTTTTGTAGGTACAATAAAAGACTTAACAGAAGAATATAAATCAAAGCAATATGTTAGAGTTATCTCAAAAATACAAGAGCTACATATTAAGCAAACTAAAAGTTCAAAGATATTCTCATATATATTACATTTCTTGCTTGATCATACATCTAGTGAATATGGTTTTATTGGCGGCATATTTAAAGACTCTGGCGGGAATAAATATTTAAGAACATACGCTATAACAGATATATCTTGGAATAAAGAAACTAAAGACCTCTATAGAAGTAAAAGGTTAGAAGGATTAGAGTTCACAAATTTAGATACATTATTTGGATATACAATAAGAACAGGTAAAGCCCTTGTCACCAATGATCCAGCAAATCACCCTGAATCTAGTGGCATCCCTATGGGACATCCGCCTTTAAAATCATACGCAGGAATCCCTATTATTGGCAAAAATAAGAAATGTATAGGGATGGTAGGTATTGCCAATAGAGATAATGGCTATGATGATAATATAATCAAAGAATTAGCTAAGATGATATATGTAATCTCTATGTTAATAGAGTCAAATAGAGACATGGCATATATAAAAGATATGGCTAATAAAGATTTTCTATCAGGGATCTACAACCGTTTCTATGTAACTCAATTCTTAGAGAAAAAAATAAGACTATATGATAGTGAAAATAATATAGTTAAAAAAGATTTTTACATCATTATGATAGATTGTAATGATTTTAAAGGAATAAATGATAAATATGGTCATGATTTTGGTGATTATGTTATTAGAGAGCTTGCTGCAAGATTAAAATCCACAGTTAAAAAAACAGATGTAGTAGCAAGGTTAGGTGGAGATGAATTTATAATAGTTTGTAATAATATAGAAGATGATAATGAGATTAAAAAAATTGCTCAAAGAGTAAGTGATCTAAAAGATATAGCATATTCTCGTGATAATGAAAAACTACTTACTTCAATGAGTATTGGAGTCTGTAAATATAATAGTGGTATGGCTATAACTAAGCTATTAAAATATGCAGACTTAGCGCTATATAAAAGTAAGACGCAAAAGCTCGATTATGTATTATTTGACCAAAATCTAAAACAAGAGAGTGATAGGTTAGATAATTTAGTAAATACTATTCATAGTGGTTTTAAAGAAGAATTGTTTTATTTTGTGTATCAACCTCAGTTTGATTTGAAAACTAAAAAGCTAAAAGGGTTTGAGGCATTATTAAGATATTCAGGTAATGATTTTACAACAGCAGAGATTGTTGAAAGAATAGAGCTACTTTCTTTATCAGAAGAATTAAACATATATGTATTTAATAAGATTATAAAGGATTTAGATAGTCTTAATCTTGAAGGTGTTAGTATTTCGGTCAATATATCCCCTAGAGTTAGAAATTTTAAAGAACATATTCAAGAACTTGTAAATATTGTGGCATCAAGTTCATATATTAAAAACAACATAGTAGAGTTTGAGCTAACTGAAAGCTCATTTGTTGAAAATATCGAAAAATCAGATATAAAGATGATTTCAAAGCTTCTAAAACCTAATAATATAAGATTGGCAATTGATGATTTTGGTGTTGATCATTCATCAATTAAAAGATTGGTTGAGCATGATATTGATACATTAAAGATTGATAAATCATTTATCTTTGGATTAGCTAAAAAAAATAGTAATAAGAATAATATTATTGTAGAAGCCATTATTGAAGTGGCTAAGAAATTAGGTATTAGGGTTGTTGCTGAAGGGGTTGAGGATGAATCCTTAGAGAAGTTAGTTACTGAGTATGGTTGTGATATTGGTCAAGGGTATTTATACTCTAAAGGTCTTGAAATAGATCAGTTAAGAAGTTTTATTGCTGAATATGGCTCTTAAGTATAGATTCTTCTTAAAACAAAATTGTCTTTTGTGTAAACAAAGTTCAGATGATATTGTTTGTAGTTATTGTTTTGAGAGTTTATTAAGTCATTTAAACTTTGAAAAACAACAAGTTGATCTGGATCAAGAGTATGATTACTATCATTTGCTTAAATATTCTGCGGAAGTTAAATATCTTCTACAAAAGTTTAAATTTCAAAAAGATTTATTATCAGCAAAAGTTTTTTCTAAAATTATTAGATATTGGTGGGATAATATTACAAAAACATATTTGCAAGATGTTGATGCTTTAGCTGTTATACCAATACATCGCTTTAGGTATTTATATAGGGGCTTTAATCAAGCAGAAGTTTTGATCACAGAACTATCTCAATATACAAATATTCCAGAGACTTTTGAAAACTACTCAAGGGCTAAATATACAAGAGCTCAATCTAGATCTTCAAGAGAAAAACGATTTGAACAGATTAAGGATGTTTTTATTCTTAATAAACCGATTACTGCTAAACACTTACTTATATTTGATGATGTTTTGACTACTGGTTCAACAATGCGAGAGTTTCTTCAAACTATCAAAAAAAATAGCCAAATGGAAAAAATATCTATAATGACATTAGTACGTCCTGAATAGTAAATATAATCAATGATTTAGAGGAGTTTAACTCATATAAGAAAATGTTATAAGGCTAATAAAAACTATATATTTTAATTTATCTCAAATGCTTGTCATAATACCCTCATAAAATTAAGTATATATTTGAAAAGGTTAAAATTATGAAAAAAAATAGTTATTGTAACAATGTTAATGATTAGTGTAATAACAGTAAGCTTTGGATCTGGGCTTCATCAGGTCGGGGGTATTGCAAATGCTTCTTTCCCGCCACCAGTTATGAATTTTGCTTAAACTAATGTGGCATAGAGTGGATAGTGCCGCCAAGAATATGAGCATGAATATGAAAAACAGTTTGCCCACCTTCTTTGCCAGTATTAAAGTATGTTTTAAAACCTTTTAGTCCCATCTGCTTAGCAACCTTAGGAATACTTAACATAAGTTTTCCCATAACACTTTCATCTGAATCGGATAGTTCGTTTAAGCTAGCAATATGTTTTTTAGGGATAACTAATATGTGTATATCTGCTTCAGGGTAGATGTTATGAAAAGCTAATATATTTTCATCTTCATAAACTTTCTTACTTGGCATTTCACCGGCAATAATTTTACAAAAAATACAGTCAGACATTTATTTCTCCTTTTTAAAACCATAATAAATTAAACACGCAATACCAGCTACGATAAATCCAGTACTATGATTCTCTATAAACCCTTGTAGTTTAACTAAAGGTGATAAATCATTATGTAAAGTATATATAACACCTAAACTTGTCAAAATGACACCTGTTGCTAATGCAAATGTGTATTTTTTCTTTGGTTTTGAGGATGTGTTATATTGGTTAGATGTTATTTGCTTTAGGTTAGTTTGTGTTTGTTGTAATATTTCAAAAACCATACGCGGTAGTTCAGGGAGCTTGTCACTAACTCTAGGCATATTTTCTATAGAGCGATGATAAAAACCTCTTAATCCCATTTGTTCTTTCATCCATTTTTCTAGGATTGGACGAGATGTTTCCCAGATATTTAGTTCAGGACAAAGTCTTTGACCTAAACCCTCAACGTGAAAAAGAGTTTTCTGTAACAAAGTTAACTGTGGTTGAATATTCATATTAAAGCGTCTTGCAACCGAGAAAAGTTGCATTAATGTATATCCTAAAGATATTTCACGCATAGGTTTTTCAAATATTGGTTCACATACAGTTCTAATCGCAGACTCTAATACATCAACTCTAGTATCACTAGGAACCCAGCCAGATTCTATGTGAAGTTCAGCAACTTTTCTATAATCGCGTTTAAAGAATGCTAAAAAGTTACCCGCTAAATAGCGCTGATCGTCACGGTTTAAAGTTCCAACAATTCCAAAATCAATGGAGATATATTTAGGATCAGATGGATTTGACACATCAATAAACATGTTGCCAGGGTGCATATCAGCATGGAAAAAACAATCATCGAATACTTGCGAGTAAAAAATCTCAACACCACGCTGAGCTAGTAAACGGCGATCAACTCCTAAAGCATCTAAAGTTTCTATATCTGATACTCTTACACCACCGACTTTTTCCATCACCATTACAGTAGAGCTAGTGTATTCCCAGTAGATTTTTGGTACGTAATGTATCGTAGATTTTTCAAAGTTCCTACGAATTTGTGAAGCATTAGATGCTTCACGAACAAGATCCAGCTCATCAAAAAAACTTTGATTAATTTCTTTGACAATCTCAACAGGCTTAAAGCGACGAATTTCTTTTAACTGATTTAGTGCTTTAGCAAATATTAGCATCAAGGAAGTATCTAACTTTAGAATTTTCTCAATTCCTGGGCGTAGTACTTTAACTACCACTTCTTCATCATTTTTTAGAGTAGCTTTATGGACTTGTGCAACCGAAGCTGATGCTAGAGGAGAGCTATCAAAACTTTTAAATATATCGTTAATAGATTGCTTAGTAGCTTTTTTAATTTGGGCGGTAGCTATATTACTGTCAAAAGGAGGGACATTATCTTGAAGTTTAGCAACTTCTTTTATAACTTCTGGGGGAAGTAAGTCTGCTCTAACTGATAGGGCTTGACCAAATTTTATAAATATTGGACCTAATTTTTCTAAAGCTTCTCTAATACGTACACCATGTTCTAGCTTACGGATTCTTCTTGAATAATAAAAGGGGTTTAGTAACAATAGTGCTTGTAAGAGCTTTATATTTGTAGCACGGATAGGCTCATTAAGTAAACAGTATCTATTTATAATATAAAAAATATATATAAGTCTTAAAAACTTTCTAATCATATTATGAGCCTTGTAGTATTTTTAGCTTAGCTTCTATTCTATCAGTAGCTTGCTTTAACTCTTGTACTTGCTTGTAGAAGGAATTAATTTCATTTTGAGAGATTAATGTTTTTTTCTCTTCTGTCAAATAGTCTTTAATATCTATGATTGTCTCTTGGCGTGAAGTTTTTAGATATTCTTTAAATTTATCAAAAGGCTTAGTTACGATACTAGCGAACTCTGGGCTTGTCAGACTAGAAAGCTTATAAACTATATCTATATCAATAGCATTTAAAAATGTATTAAACTCATTTAGATCTTTTAGACTACCTTGATAGTCAAGTTTTTCAGCAATTATTAGTTCTTGTAAGTTTTTATTAAAAATAAGCTCGAGAATATATGCTAGCTTCCCCTTTAAAACATTATTAGAGAGCTCATCTGTAGCATATAAGTTGTTGTTTTCTACCTTTAGTGAAATACTATAATCAAGGTCAGTAATAACTACACTTAAAGCTTTATCTTTTAGTGGTGATAACAAAGCACTCGCTTGAGGATCAAGTTTTGGTAAGAAACTAAGAGCTTTATTTATTGTTTGTATCATTTTAATACTTATACCCAATATGTAATGCTACAATTCCACCAGTCATATTTTGATACTCAACACTATCAAAACCAGCATCAAACATCATTTGTTTTAGAGTTTCCTGATCTGGATGTTTACGTATTGATTCAGCAAGATATTTATAGCTCTCAGCATCTTGAGTAATAATCTTACCTAAAAATGGTAATGCCTTAAAAGAGTATTCATCATAAACTTTTGAAAGTAAAGGTACAATCGGCTTAGAAAATTCTAAAACTAAAAGACGACCTCCTGGCTTTAGTACGCGACACATAGAAGCCAAAGCTTTTGCTTTATCTGTGACATTTCTAAGACCAAAAGAGATTGTTATACAGTCAAAATAGTTATCAGGAAAAGGAAGACATTCAGCATTAGCTTGAACATATTCGATGTTGCCAACACAACCTTTGTTAGTAAGCTTTTCTTTACCTACTTCAAGCATAGAGGAGTTAATATCACTTAAAACAACTTTACCCTCTGATCCGACCATTTGACAAAACTTGTATGCAAGATCACCAGTTCCTCCAGCAAGATCAAGAACTTTATCACCTTTACGTACAGCTGTTTTTGCAAGAGTCTGTTTTTTCCAAATACGATGTATACCAAAAGACATTAGGTCATTCATTAAGTCATACTTAGCTGCTACAGAATGAAATACTCCAGCGACTTTCTTTTGTTTTTCTTCCCAGGGTACTTCTGTAAAGCCAAAATCAGTTGTTTTATTCTCTTTAGACATTTAAACTAAAAATTGTAATATTAAGTTATTGCTTCATTATAGCAGAATATGATTTATTTGTATTGACAAGATACTACTAAATGGGAGTATAAAGAATGTATATATTATCTGGAGATATTGGAGGAACTAATACTAGATTAGAAGTCTCTTTTTTAGAAAATGGTGTAACAGAAAGTATAGCTGTTAGAAAATATAAAGGAGCTAACTATAACTGCTTATCAGCTATTATAGAAAAGTTTCTCTCCGAAGTTGATTTGGCTGGGAAAATTGACTCTGCATGTTTAGCTGTTGCTGGATTTGTCTCTAATGGTGAGGTAGAGGTTACTAACTTGCCATGGATGGTTTCTGAACAATATATATCAGAGAGTCTAGGTATTGATAAAAGTATGGTTAAAGTTATAAATGATTTTGAAGCTATTGGATATGGTATAGAGTCTCTTGATAAGGATAAGGATAAGGATAAGGACATTCTAACTATTCAAGAGGGTCAAAAAGATGAAGATACTCTTTGTGCTGTTATTGGTGCTGGTACTGGTTTAGGAATGTGTTTGGTTAGTTATGATAAAGATCATACTCCTAGAGTTTATAAGACTGAAGGCGGACATGTTGATTTTTCTCCAGTAGATGATGAGCAGGTTGAGTTATTTAAGTTTATGCGCAAGACTTTTCATAGGATCTCTCCTGAGAGATTCTGTAGTGGCTATGGTATTTACAATATTTATAAATATGTAGTGCGTAATCCATTATATGACCAACCTGAATGTATGCGACTAAGAAGAGAGTTATTTAGTGTTTCAGATTCAGATAAAGCTGCAGTTATTGTTAAACATGCAGTTGAGCATAGAGAACCATCTGCTTTAAGAACTATAGATATATTTTTGAGCATTTATGGCTCTGTGGCAGGGAATTTAGCTCTTACAAGTCTGCCATTTAGAGGTTTATATATTGCTGGAGGAATAGCTCCTAGGCTTATTAAACAAATAAGAGAAAGCAAATTTTTAGAGAAATTTAGAGATAAAGGTAGAATGTCCAATATGATGAAAGACTTTCCAATTCATATAATAACTAATACTGATGTTGGTTTGATAGGTGCTCGTACTTATGCTGCGGGACTAATTAAGGAAGGTTAGTTTTATTAGAATCTTTCTTTTTCTCTTTTAGATATTTTGAAGTTTTTATTGCTGTGAGAAATAGCAAATATGCTCCTCCGAGTACGGCTATAGCTACGTAAAAGAATATAAATAACATAAATATTCCAACTAGTATAGCTAATTCTGTTAAGCTAAAAACAGCTAGTATAAATACTAATAAGGCACAGCCTAAAAAGTTTTTATATGAACATGTGGATTTTTTAGAGATAACAGTTTCATTAATCTCAGGGTTATTTTCGCTCATTTTTCTAAAAATTCCTTATAGTGATATTATTATACATTTGTAAAAGAATTCTTTGCAAACTAAAAAATAAAAATTATTTTTTAATGTGTTTGGATAAATAAATAGACTGGATTATTAAAAAGACAAAAGTGATACCTAATAAACCGAAAAGCTTAAAGTTCATCCAGACATTTGTCGAGAAAAAATACGCCACAAATAAATTTAAAGTTCCAAGGACAGTGAAGTATGCTCCCCACATATTATTGATTTCTTTCCATTTATGTTCTTTAAGCTCAATATTCTCTTTGAGAATTTTTTGCATAGGCGTTTCTTTCATAGTATAAGTAGTTATTATTAGCCCAACGCCCATTAACCAGTTAATAATGCTAACTTTCCATTTGATAAATTCTTCATTGTGAAAATATAATGTTGCGCCACCAAAAATCACAACAAGTATTGCGATAATAATTTGTGTTTTAGCTACTTTACGGTGAGCAATATATTCCCAGGCAACCTGAGCCAGAGTTACAATGATTAGAGCAGCTGTAGCAAAAAATATGTCATAAAACTTGTAAACTGCAAAAAATACAATTGCCGGAAGCAAATCATTAATCATTTTATTCATTTTTATAATAATAAGTATTGTATAATGTCCTAGAAGTATAACGGTTGTTGTAGAAATTATGAAGAGATTAATCGAATTATATAGTTATGGTAATAATGATTTAGAGCTAAAAGATATTGATAATATCTTAGAAAATGATGGGGTTATTGCTATCCCTACTGATTCGGGCTATGCCTTGGCTTGTAAAATGAAGTCAAAGAAGGGGATCAATAAGATTATAAAAATTAGAGATTTAGATAGTAGCCACAACTTTACACTTTCATGTAAGGATTTATCTGAGATATCTGAGTATGCAAAAGTTGATAATAATGTATATAGATTATTAAAAAGATATACACCAGGCCCATATACATTCATTTTAAATGCTACAAAGAAGGTATCATCTTTACTTGTTACTAAGTCTAAAAATACAGTAGGTATAAGAGTTAGTGAACATTATGTTCCTAAAGCTATATCTGCTGAGATCGGTGAGCCTTTGGTTATTAGTACTTTTATTTTACCAGGGCAGGAGCATGTAGTTACTGATTGTTCTGAAATTGATGGTCAAATTATGCATAACATTGATGCAGTTATAGAGTCTGATTATTGTGGTTATGAATCAACAACTGTTGTAGAGATGCTGGAGTTGCCTTACCAAATATTAAGACAAGGTGCTGGTAGTATAGATCTGTAACTTATTTATAAATATAAAATATTGATAAATGAACTCTTATAAAACTATCTCAGAAAATATTGAATTTGAAATAGAACCTATAAAGAAATCTCGCTTTATTGCCTATGCTTTTTATATAGAAAGTGAGAAAGATGCATTAGATAGTATTGAAGCTATTAAGGAAAAATATAGGGATGCTAATCATCATTGTTGGGCTTATGCGCTTATTGAGGATAACAAATTTAGATTTAGTGATGATGGAGAGCCTAGCGGTTCAGCCGGTAAGCCAATTTTAGCACATATACAAGGTAGTGGATTATTAAACGTGTTAGTTGTTGTAGTACGTTATTTTGGTGGAGTTAAGCTCGGTATTGGAGGCTTAATAAGAGCATACGGTCAAGCAGCTAAAGAGGTTTTAAGTATCGCAAATATAGCAGATATAAAGCCTAGTTGCCATATTCAAATAGTATATGAATATAGTGAAACAGCTAATATAGATATTGTTATAAGACATTATGATGTAAAAGTTATAGCTCAAGAGTATTTAGATACTGTTATGTTGATGGTTCAAATTAATAGTGCGGATAAAACTAAGTTTTTAGAAGAGTTAAATAGTGTAACCAAAGGTAAGATTAAGATAATTGTTAGCAATTAAGTAACTCTACGATTTCTAATCAGTGTGTAAATAGCTGATCCAAATAAACATACAATCCCACTGAATATAAAAACTATAATAAAATTATTGTTTGTAACTTGTAATATTATTCCAGTTATTAATGGAGCTAAACCTCCGCCAATAAAATTAGCAAAATTCTGAGCTCCGCCTATAGTACCAACTAAATGTCTAGGCGAAATATCTGCTACAAGAGCCCAAGTTGGTGAGATTCTAAGTCCTAAACAAAATATTGTCACACCAATCACAACAACAATTAAAAAGATATTTTGTATATATGGTAAGGTAAGAATTGCTATAGATGCAATTAAGCAACCACTTATTATTGGAGTTAGACGAGAAGAAACGGCAGAGAAGTTGCGCTTAATCATAAAGTCAGAAATTATTCCACCAAGCATAACTGATGCTACTCCAGAAATAAAAGACGCCGCTGTTGCGATACTCATTTGAGATAATGTTAGACCTTTTACTTTTATAAAATAATAAGGTAGCCAAGTTAAAAATAGCCAGTATGCATATGATGAACAAAGATTTCCTATACATAAAAAAATAACATTTTTATTCTTTAAAGCTTGTTTGAATGATACTTTTTGAGTTTTATTAAAAGGCTTGGGTTCTTTGAGTACTCCCTTTTTTTGTAGGCGTTGCCATAGTATGGCTGCTGCTAACCCTACAACTCCAAGTAAGATAAACATTCCGCGCCAACTAATTAGCAGCATAAGCGCAACTAGAACTAAAGGAGCTAAAATATTAGCAAGTCTTGGACCTAATGAGACAATTGAGGATATAAGTCCACGTTGTGAAGTAGCGAAGTTCTGTTGTATTATCTTCGTAGCAACTATAAAAAAAGGCGCTTCAGCAACTCCTAATAATAGTCTTGTAAAAAGTATAGAGTAAAAACCAATAACTAAGCCGCCAAGTACACAGGCCATTGACCAAGCAATCATGCTTGCTAGCATTACTTTATTTATACCAAGACGATCAACCAAGTATCCAGCAGGTAGGCTTGCCAAAGCATATGGCCACATAAAAGCTGAAAGTAAAATACCCATTTCTGTAGGTTCAAGATTAAAAGCGTTTGCAATCTCAGTATTTGCAATACTTAAAGTCGAACGATCAAGATAGTTTAATAATGCTAAAAAAAACATTAAAAGAACTATGATTATATAGAAAGATTTTTTCATAACTATAATTACTATTTGACGCGCATGCCTGGTTGAGCACCTTCGTGCGGTTCTAATATATATATTCCTTTGCCATCTCCAGCTGCCAGTACCATGCCTTCAGAGATACCAAACTTCATTTTTCTAGGAGCTAAGTTAGCAACCATTACAGTATGTTTTCCAACTAGATCTTCGGGGTTATAAGATGATTTGATGCCTGCAAAAACTTGTTTTTTAATACCACCTAAATCAAGTATTAGTTTAAGTAATTTATCAGCACCTTCAACATGTGAGGCTTCAGCAATCTTAGCTACACGAAGATCAACTTTCATGAAATCATCAAAGCTGCACTCATCTGTGATATCAAGTTTAGGTTCTTCTTTTTTAGGTTGTTGAGTTTGCTCTTTATCTAACATTTTCTTTGTATCCTCTATGATTTTGTCAACTTTCTCTTTTTCTATACGAGTAGCAAGAGGTTTAAACTTATTTATCTTGTGGTTTCTTAAAAATATTGGAGCTTCGTCCCAGTTAGAGATTTCTATATTCAAGAAGCTCTCAGCTTTTGCAACAATACTTGGGATAATAGGCTTAAGATATGAAACCAAAGTCTTAAACATATTTATACCTTGCGAGCAAACTTGATGAACTTTTTGTTCTTGGCCAGCTTCTTTAGCTAGTTGCCAAGGTTTATGATGGTCAATAAATTGATTTGCTTTATCAGCTAATGACATTATTAAACGTACAGCATTAGCAAACTCTCTTTTCTCAAAAGCTTCAGTTATAGAACTGTGATTTTCAGCAAACTCTTTTTCTAGTTCTTTATCAAAAACTTCATCAGCTAAAGTAGCATCAAACTTTTTATAAACAAATCCTGCACAACGACTAGCTATATTTACTACTTTTCCAACAATATCAGAGTTTGATTTTGTAACAAACTCTTCTAAGTTTAAGTCTATATCATCAATGTGAGAGGTTAGTCTAGATGCAAAATAATATCTTAAATAACTAGGCTCTAGAGTATCTAAATATGTTCTAGCTTGGATGAATGTCCCACGAGACTTAGACATTTTTTTACCATTAACAGTTAAAAAGCCATTAGCAAATACACTTGTTGGAGTCTTGTAACCTGTAGAAGCTAGAATTGCTGGCCAAAATAATGCATGAAAATAAATAATATCTTTACCAATAAAGTGATAAAGTTCACTTTCACTAGAGTTGCTTCCCCAGTATTGATCAAAATCAACATCATTTTTATTGCAAAAATCTTTGAAGCTAGCAATATAACCCATAGGAGCATCTAGCCAAACATAGAAGAATTTTTGTTCATTAGTTCCTGGTATTGCAAAGCCAAAATATGGTGCATCACGAGAGATATCCCAGCTTTGTAGACCTTGTTCGAACCATTCAGCTAATTTATTTGCAACTTCTGGCTGTAGATTCTTGTTGGATTTTATCCAGTTTTCTATATCTGCTGCTAAAGCAGGCAAATCAAAAAAGAAATGTTCAGAATTTTTTTGTATAGGGGCTTTACCAGATACAACAGATTTTGGACTTATCAACTCTGTTGGATCATAAGTAGCACCACAAACTTCACAACTATCGCCATATTGATCTTCTGCTTTACATTTTGGACATGTACCTTTTACAAATCTGTCAGGCAAAAACATCTTAGCTTCTGGATCATATGCTTGGGCTATTTCTTTTTTTGATATAAGGTTTTGATTATTTAATTTGCTGTAAATATCTTCGACAATCTCTTTGTTTAAAGAGTTGTGAGTTGAATGATAATTATCAAAAGCAACTTCAAAATCAGCAAAATCTTTTTGATGATTGTTTGAGTATTTTTCTACTAGTTGATCAGGGGTTATGCCAAGGTTTTTTGCTTTTAGCATAATTGGAGTGCCGTGAGTATCGCTACCACAGATAAATATACATTTGTTGCCTTGAAGCTTTTGGAATCTAACCCAAATATCTGATTGTATATAGCCAAGCATGTGACCTAAATGAAGGTCTCCGTTTGCATAAGGAAGGGCGTTAGTAACTAGAATTTTTCGCATTTTATATAATTAGATTAATTAGAATTTTACATTGATTTAAATATTATAATGATTTTCAAATTATTTTGCTCAGAAAATTCACCTTAATCTTCTAATTAAAATACTATATAGGCCTTGACACTATGTTTTATCAAGATATAATAGTTTCTCACATGGTTTAGGAGAGGTGGCCGAGTGGCTGAAGGCGCTCCCCTGCTAAGGGAGTATAGGCGTTAAACCCTATCGAGAGTTCGAATCTCTTCCTCTCCGCCATTAAAGTTTTCGATCTTTTACAAAATCGGGTGCATAGCTCAGCTGGGAGAGCATCGCCCTTACAAGGCGAGGGTCGGGGGTTCGAACCCCTCTGCACCCACCATTTTCAAAATGGTAGATTTTTAATTCATAATTTTAATTTCCAAATACAAGTCTTAAAAATAATAAATGATTTGATATACTAAGTTTTGTGTTCAACTTTTATATCATATTAAATCATGAAAAAAATATTATTATCAACTATTTTAGTAACGACCTCATTAAGTGCATTTGCAACTACAGAAACAGCAATGAAAAGCTGTATAAATGCATGGCAAAATAAGCAATATATGGATGCTATAACTTATTGTAAGCCTCTAGCAAATCCTACGGACTTATATGCTGTGGGTGTTACAGCGTTATCAAACATGAAAGTAGGTAACTTGTCAGAAGGTTCTAAGTATGCAAAAATGTTTACTGATAATTATGATCCTAAGGCATCTCATAGTGAGAATGTTAAGAAAATAGCAGAAGAATTATTTACTCAGTATGGTCAAGAAAATGTCCAAGGCCTAGTATCTGATTCAAGTAAAGAGAAAGGCAAACAAATGTTAGAAACTGCTAGTGATATGGGTAGTACTAAGGCTAAGAAATTACTAAGTATGTGGAGTTAATGTAAATCTTATGAGTGACTTATAATGACTTGGTCAGATATTCTTTCAGAAGAAAAACAAAAGCCTTATTTTAAACAAATACTAGAGCATTTAGTTGAGCAAGTAAGTCATGGTAAGGTCATTTTCCCTAAAAAAGAAGATATTTTTAATGCCTTTAAGTACACAAGCTTAGATAATCTAAAAGTCGTTATTTTAGGTCAAGACCCTTATCATAACTACAATCAAGCACATGGGCTGGCTTTTTCTGTGCAAAAAGGTGTTGATGTGCCACCATCTTTACGAAATATGTATAAGGAGTTGTCAAACAGTGTAGAGGGCTTTGAGATTCCTAACCATGGGTGCCTGACAAGATGGGCAGAGCAAGGCGTTTTTCTTTTAAACACCACTCTTACTGTAGAGGCACATAACGCAAATTCTCATAAAGATATTGGCTGGCAAATATTTACAGATACTGTCATTGAAAAAATTTCACAGCATAAAGAATATATTGTTTTTATGTTGTGGGGATCTCATGCTCGTAAGAAAAAAAGTCTTATTGATACGTCAAAGCATCTGATTTTAGAATCAACGCACCCATCACCATTATCGGCTCATAGAGGATTTTTGGGCTGCGATCACTTTAATAAATGTAATAGTTATTTAGCAGAAAATAATTTAGAACAAATTGACTGGAAACTGGGTTAGAAAGTATTTTTTGTTCATTTGTTAAGGGATACTTTTTTGCTTATCAATGTGATAGAATATCGACTATATGTTTTATCTTTATTAAAAGCGGTAAGTAATGTCTATAGCTACTAAAGAATCATCGTCTATAAATATAGAAAGAGAATTAAGACAGTCGTATCTTGATTATGCAATGAGTGTAATTGTTGGAAGGGCGCTGCCAGATGTTAGAGATGGTTTGAAGCCAGTACATCGTCGTGTACTTTTTGCAATGAACGAGCTATCAAATTATTACAATAGACCATATAAAAAGTCTGCTAGGGTTGTTGGTGACGTTATAGGTAAGTATCACCCACATGGTGACACAGCAGTTTATGATACTATCGTTAGAATGGCACAACCTTTTTCACTGCGATATACACTTGTTGATGGTCAAGGTAACTTTGGTTCTGTTGATGGTGACTCTCCAGCAGCAATGCGTTATACGGAAATTAGAATGCAAAAGCTTACTCATGAGCTTTTGATAGATATAGATAAAGAAACTGTAGATTTCTCTCCTAACTATGATAATACTGAGTTAGTTCCTGATGTTTTACCAACTCGAGTGCCAAACCTTTTAGTGAATGGTTCTTCAGGTATTGCTGTTGGTATGGCAACAAATATACCACCTCATAATATGACGGAGGTTATAAATGGAACTATTGCACTTATTGATAATGCACAACTTACAATAGAAGATCTTATACAATATATACCTGCTCCAGATTTTCCTACTGGTTCATACATAAATGGCACGGATGGTATTTTAGAGGCTTATAAGACAGGTCGTGGTCGCGTGATTATGCGTGCAAAAGCAGATATTCATGAAGATGAAGCCTCAGGTAAGTCACAAATAGTTATTACAGAAATTCCATACCAGGTAAATAAAGCTAAGCTAGTTGAGAAAATAGCCGAGTTAGTTAAGGATAAAAAAGTAACTGGAATTTCAGAGCTAAGAGATGAGTCTGATAAAGATGGTATTAGGGTTGTTGTAGATCTTAAAAGAGATGAGTCTCCCGATGTTGTTTTAAATACCTTATATGCTCAAACGCAACTTCAATGTAGCTTTGGTATTAATATGGTTGCTCTTAGTGATAATAGACCTAAGCTTTTAAACCTTAAAGAAATTTTAGAACAGTTTATTAAGCACAGAAAAGAAGTAGTAACTAGAAGAACAATTTTTGAGCTAAGAAAATCAAAAGAAAGAGCTCATATTTTAGAAGGATTGTTACTTTCTCTAGCAAATATTGATGAGATGATAGATCTTATTAAAGCATCTCCATCTCCAGCAGATGCTAAAGAGTCAATGCTAGCAAGATCATGGAATGGTACTTTAGTAAAAAGTATGCTAGAAGGTGTTGATGTTAAAATGTATCGTAAAGAGACTTTAGCATCACACTATGGTATTCAAGTAGATGCTTCTTATAACTTAACTCAAGAGCAAGCTGAAGCAATATTGGCTTTAAGATTACATAGATTAACAGGTCTTGAGCAAGATAAAATCACAAACGAATTTAAAGAACTTATTGAAAGAATTAAGTATCTGATCGGTATCTTAAGTGATACTAATGAGCTGATTCGTGTAGTTAAAGAAGAGCTTGTTGAAATTAGAGATAATTATGGTGATGAAAGAAAATCAGAAATTATTGCTTCTAGATTAGATCTAACAAGAGAAGACTTAATTGCCGAAGAAGATATGGTTGTTACATTATCTATGGATGGTTATGTCAAGACACAACCTCTTAGTATGTATAATGCACAAAAACGTGGTGGAGTAGGTAAATCAGCAACTAAGACTAAAGAAGAGGATAGTATCTTTAAGTTAATGTTAGCCTCTACCCATGATACTATGCTATGTTTTTCTAGCCTTGGTCGAGTTTATTGGTCGAAAGTTTATGATTTCCCTGTAGCAAGTAGAATTTCAAAAGGTAGACCAATTAATAATATTCTACCATTAGAGAAAAACGAAAAAATTACAGCCTTGATGCCTATTTCTCAGTTTGAAGAAGGTTGGTTTGTGTTTATGACTACTAAATTAGGTCGTGTTAAAAAGGTTGATTTATCTCAATTTGCTAGACCTAGATCAACAGGTAAGATAGCAATTGGTTTAAATAATGGTGATGAGCTATCGTACGTTGCTCTTACTGATGGTAGTAAGCAAGTTATGCTATTCTCAGATGCTGGTAAAGCTATACGTTTTGATGAGTCAGATGTAAGAGCTATGGGACGTTCTGCTGCAGGTGTAACAGGTATGCGTTTACAGCCTAACCAAAAAATAGTATCTATGATTGTTACAAATCCTGATGAAGGAGTTGTATTGGCAGCTACAGAAAATGGTTATGGTAAGAGAACTGCTGTTTCTGAGTACAGAAAAACAAAAAGAGCAAGTCAAGGTGTTATTGCAATATCAACTTCAGAACGTAATGGTAAAGTTGTGGTTGCAGTACTTGTTGGTAATGATGAGGATATCGTTTTAATAACAGATAATGGTACTTTAGTTAGAACATCTTCTGATCAGGTTAGAGAATGTGGCCGTTCTGCTCAAGGTGTTAGATTAATAAACCTAAGAAATAATGAAAGACTTATTAGCTTAAAAGTGGTTAAGCAAGATGATGAAAGCCTTGAGGATGAAGAAGAAACGGTGGATGAAGAATCTTCACAAGACAACCTATCAGAAAGTGAATAAGTATTATGTCTAAAGTTGTTAGTAGAATTACTGTATTAGGAGCAACTGGATCTATTGGTGATAGTACTCTTGCTGTGATTAGAGAGTGTGCTGACTTTGAGGTTTTTGCATTAACTGCTTTTAGTAATATTGAGAAGTTAGCAAAACTTTGTCAGGAATTTAAGCCTAAATATGCAGTAGTTCCAAGCTTAGGTAAAAAACAACAGTTAGCAAAAATAGTTTCTAATGTTGATATTTTAGTTGGTGACGAAGGGCTTGAACAAGTCTCTAGTGCATCTGAGGTTGATATCGTTATGTCTGCTATAGTTGGAATAGCTGGTCTTAAACCTACTTTTTCAGCGGCTAAAGCAGGTAAGAAAATACTCTTGGCAAATAAAGAGTCTTTAGTGACAGCTGGCCATTTGCTTGTTGATGAGGTAAAGAAGAACAATGCTCAACTAATACCTGTTGATAGTGAACATAATGCAATTTTTCAATGTATTGATAATAGTACAAAAAAGTATGCTGCTGATATTAGTCAAATAATCGTGACAGCATCTGGAGGACCTTTTAGAGAGAAGACTTTTGATGAACTTGTTGATGTAACACCTGAGCAGGCTTGTGCACACCCTAATTGGGATATGGGGAGAAAAATCTCTATTGATTCATCAACGATGGTAAATAAAGCTCTAGAAGTTGTTGAGGCTTATTGGCTTTTTGATGTTGAAATTGATAGAATAAGCGTTTTAATTCATCCTCAAAGTGTAATTCACTCGATGGTGAAATATGTTGATGGTAGTTATTTAGCTCAATTAGGCGTTCCGGATATGAGGACACCAATTGCGAATGCTTTATATTATCCAACTAGAGGTTTTGTAAATGTTGAGGAGCTTGACTTTACAAAGCAAGAATTAACTTTTAAAAAAGCATGCTTTAAAAGATTTGAAGCTTTAAAGATCGTTTTTGATAATCTTCAAACTAAAAAATATGCGGCAAATATAGTTTTTAATGCTGCTAATGAAAAATTAGTAGATGCTTTTCTAAATGGCAAAATTAAATATTTAGAAATTATTAGATTAAATAAAGAAGTAACAGAGAAATTGAGTTTTAAGAATCCATGTAGTATAGAAGAAGTTTTTGAAATTGATAGAAAAACTCGTGAATATGTGGATTCTATTTTGGGGTAAATTAGAGTGGTTTTTTTTAGAAAGAAGTTTGTATTAGCCTCTCTTCTTATGGGGATTGCATTAAATGGCTTAGCAGATGATAGTAGCTTTGTCTTAAATAATGTGTCTATAGAGGGTTTGCAAGGCTTACAAAGTCAGGTAGTTAAAAGCCGCATAGGTTATAAGAAAGGTAGCTATATCACACCTGAAGATACAAACCAGATTATTAACAATCTTTATGGAACAGGATTTTTTAATAGTGTAAACCTTTATCGTAAAGGAAGTAATCTTTTTATTAATGTAAAAGAGCGACCTATTATTTCAGGTTTTACTTTTAGTGGTAATAAAAAGCTTAAAAAAGAAGATTTGCAGAAAGTTTTCACTGATGCAGGTATTTATGTTGGTAACGTTTATAATCCAAATACAATGTTCTTATTGAAACAATCCTTATTGAATCAATATTCATCGATGGGACTATATGGCGCTAAAATTGAAGAAAATATAAGAAAGCTGCCAAATAATAGAATTGATATAAGCTTAGATATTAAAGAAGGTGAGCCTGCTAAAATTGATGCTGTAAATTTTATTGGCAATAAGAAGTTTGATGATAGTGATTTAAAAAGTAGTGTTGCATTTGCAGTTCCTTCAGTATGGAATCTTTGGGGATTCTTAGCCAAGTTTGACGATTACTCTCCACAGGGAATGGGACAGTCTGTCCAAGGTGTAACCAATTACTATTTAGATAGAGGTTATTTAGACTTTAAGGTTAAGTCTAAGCAAGCATCAATGTCAAAAGATCGTGAGCATTCATATATAACTTTTGGCGTTACTGAAGGTAAAGTGTATAAAGTTGGTAGCATTTCCTTAACTGGTAAGTTTCTACTACCAAGATCTGAGATTCAATCTTTGATTAAATTAAAGCAAGGTGAGGTTTTCTCTAAGAAAAAACTTGTTGAGAGTGTAGATGCTATAAAAACTCTACTTGGTAGTAAAGGTTATGCTTTTGTTACAGTTAATCCAATTCCTAGTGTAGATAAAAAGAAAAGAACCGTTTCATTTAAGTTTGTTGTTGATGCTGGTAAAAAAGTTTATGTAAATAGAATTAATTTCTTTGGTAATAATGTAACTAATGATTATGTTTTTCGTAGACAGTTACAATATTATGAGCAAAGTCAATACAATAAAAAACAAATAGATAAGTCGCAAAGAAGACTAGAGCAGTTACCATATGTAGGCTCTGCTGATATGGAACTTGTTCCTGTAAAGGGATCAGATGATTTAGTTAATGTAAACTATAATATTAAAGAGCGAAATGCTAACTCTGTTAGTGGTAGCCTAGGATTTTCAGATCTATATGGGTTTATGATTGGTGGTAGACTGAATATGCCAAATGTTTTTGGTACAGGAAACACATTTAATGTTAATGCCCAGTTAGCCGTTCCTTATCAAAATTTAGATGTAAGTTATATTAATCCATATTTTACTACATCAGGTATTAGTCAAAGTATTTCAGCATATGTAAGTCGTTCAAACTTTGCAGAAACTAATGCAATTGCAGCATATCAGCTAGATAGATGGGGTGCTAGATTAATATATGGCGTACCAGTATCGACTTTTAGTAATGTTAGTGGTGGACTTACCTTTGCAGATAATACGGTTAAACAATCTGATGGATATAAATCAGCAGTTGTAGACTGGTTTACTGCACAGCAAGGGACTAATAACTTCTATGAGACGGCACTTACAGCAGGATGGACTTATGATAACTCAAACAGGTATATATTTCCTACAGCTGGAGGATCTTTTGGTTTAGATGGTTCAATAAACCTACCTGGTGTGAGTAATATTCAAGCATATATAGTAAAGGTTCATGGTACTTATAATGTCGCAATTCCAAATTTAGATCAGTCAGCGCTACAGATCAGGGCTGGTGTTGATTATGGTGGTGGGTATGGTAAAACTCAAGAACTTCCTTTCTATGAGAACTTCTACGGTGGTGGTTGGGGAAGCGTACGTGGTTTCCTACAAGGTTCATTAGGTGCGCGTGATATGAACTTAGCTACTAATCCAGCCTCGACAGGGAACTCAATTGGTGGTAACCTTAATATTTATAATAATTATGATTTACTGTTTCCAGTACCTTTTGTTAAGGATAGTTCGAAAATGAGAGTAGGTGCTTTTTTTGATCTGGGTAATACATACCTTACTTATGATATCCCAGGCGTGCTGTCTCCAACGCCTCCTCATCCAACTTCACCGAGCTTTACTAACTTAAAGTATTCAGTAGGTGTTGAGTTTAGGTGGGATTCACCAATGGGACCTTTAGCTGTTTCATTTGCTCAACCTTTCAATGTACAGGCAGGAGACGTAACACAACAATTCCAGTTCTCATTGGGACAGAATTTTTAAAAAAATATTAAATAATCAAGGAGATTAAAAGAGTATGAAAAAAATAATTTTATCACTATCTGTAATAACAGCAGCTTTTACAGGAGCTTATGCTGATACAAAAATAGCTGTAGTTAACCCAGTTGAAATTTTTAACGATTCTGATTTAGGCTCTGTAAGTGTTAAAAAACTAGAAAATGATCTTAAACCAGAAGCTACAAAACTAAGGCAAGAGCAAGGTAATATAGTGCAGCAGATGCAAACTTTACAGCAAAACTCAGCTACTATGACTAAGCAGGAGCTAACGCAAAAGCAACAACAGATTCAAAAAGAAGAGCAAGGCTTTAGAGAAAAAGCAATGGTGTTACAGAAAAAAGAAAGCGAAGCAAAAGAGAAGTTAGCTAAAAAATTCCAAGCTTCTTTTGATAGTGCTGTAAAGACTATAGCTAAACAAAAAGGCTATAATGCTGTACTTACTACTCAAGCTCTTGCTTATGTAAATGGTATTGATGATATCTCAAGTGATGTAATTACTTTAATGAATAAGGATTCTAATTAGAGGATATTGTTGAATGTATACTTTAGATTTTTTAGCATCAAATTTAGATGGTGTAGTTAAGGGTGATGCAAGTGTTGAGATAAAAAAGATAGCTACCTTATCTCAAGCTGGTGAGGGTGATATTTCATTTTGTACTAATCCAAAATATTTGAAAAATTTATCTGAAACAAAAGCATCAGCTGTTTTGATAACTGAAGAAGCTTTAGATTATTGTAATACTAACGCTGTAGTTTTATCTAATCCATATATGGCACTAGCTAAGGTTATGGAGCTATTTGATAAGTCACCACAACCTAATGGTAAAATTCATAGTAAAGCAGTAATAGCTTCAAGTGCTGTTATAGGTGAGAATGTAACTATCGATGCAAATGCTGTTATAGGTGAAAATGTAGTGCTTGAGGATGATGTAACTATTGGCGCTTGTGCTACTATTCATGATAATACTAAAATAGGAAAAGCTACAATTATAAAAAGTAATGTGTCGATAGCTCATGATGTTGATATTGGATCTGATTGCATTATTCATCAAAATGCTACTATAGGTTGTGATGGCTTTGGTAATGCTAGGGATGAAGATGGTAGCTGGACAAAGATTCCTCAGTTAGGAAGGGTAGTTATTGAGAGTAATGTTGAAGTTGGTGCAGGTACTACTATTGATAGGGGTGCTATCGATGATACTGTTATTAAAGAAGGGGCTCGTATTGATAATTTAGTACAGATAGCTCATAATGTAACTGTAGGTAGAAATACTGCATTGGCTGGGGTTACTGCTGTTGCAGGGAGTACAAAAATAGGTAATAATTGCCTTATTGGAGGCCAATCTGCGATAACAGGACATATAACTATCTGTGATAATGCTGTAATTGGAGGAGCTTCAAATATAGGCAAGTCTATAACTAAGCCAGGCATGTATTATGCTGCTTTTGAAGCTAAACCAAGAATTCAGTGGGGCAGATTTGTAGCGAAGTTATCTAAGATAGATAAGCTGATGGCAAAAGTAAAAGAATTAGAAGAAAAATTAAAATAAGTAAGGATTATTTAATAATGAGCCATTTTGATGAAAACAACAAGCAAATTGATATTATGGGAATCAGAGAAATTTTACCTCATAGGTACCCTTTTGCTCTTTTAGATAAGATTGTTGATTGGAACGTTGAAGAAAGAACTATTACAGCTCAAAAAAATGTGACAATAAATGAAGATTTCTTTAATGGACATTTTCCTGATTTCCCAGTAATGCCTGGGGTTTTAATTGTTGAGGCAATGGCTCAAGCAACGGCTATACTAGGTGAACTAATGGCTGAGACGTTATTTGCTCATGTAGTTGCAAAAGCTGGTGGAGGTAGAAGAACCTTTATGCTAGCGGGTATTGATAAGGTTAGAGTTAAAAGGCCTGTAGTTCCTGGGGATGTACTAATAATTGAATCAAGAATGGTAAAACAAAAAAATATTATTTGTACAGCAGAATCTGTAGCAAAAGTAGATGGGCAAGTAGTTTGTTCAGCTCAATTAATGGCAGCATATAAGGATTATTAATCGTGATACATAGTTTGGCAGTAGTACATGAAAGTGCCAAGATAGCAGATAGTGCTATAATAGGGCCATTCTGTGTTATTGGAGAAAATGTTGTTATTGGCGAGGGTACAGAACTAAAAAGCCATGTAACTATTGGTGATAATGCAGTTATTGGCAAAAATAATCGTATTTTTCAATATGCATCAATTGGTGATGACCCTATTGATTACACTTATAAAAAAGGTGAGTTTTCACAGGTTACTATAGGTGATAATAATATTATTAGAGAATGTGCAACAATTCATGGTGGAACATCTAAAGAAATTGGTGTGACTTCAATAGGAAGTAATAATATTATTATGTGTTATGTGCATATAGGTCATGATTGTAAAGTAGGTAATTATATAAACTTAGTTAATGGTGTTGGCTTAGCAGGCCATGTTCATATTGATGATTTTGCTATAATTAGTTCTAATGTTGGAGTTCATCAATTCTGTAGAGTTGGGAAACACGCTTTTATTGCTCATGCAGCACTGATAGGAAAAGATGTTCCTCCGTATCTTATGGTAACTGCAGTTACTGGAGGAGCTACTCCCTGTGGGATTAATACTGAAGGATTAAAGCGTCGTGGCTTTACTCCTGAAGATATAAAGAAAATAAAAGAAGTTTATAAAGTCCTTTATCGTCGTGGCTTAATGATGAAAGAGGCTGCAGAGGTCATTAAAGAAATGGCAAAAGATACTCCTGTTCTAGAGCCATTTGTTGATGTTATAGGTACTTCAAGGAGAGGTATTTTAAGGTAATGAGAATAGGTATTGTCGCAGGAGAGCTATCTGGAGATCAGTTAGGAGGAACTTTAGTCAAAGCTCTTAGGCAAAAATATCCTGATGCTGTTATAGAAGGCATCGGTGGTCCTAAAATGCAAGCCCAAAGTTTCAAAAGCTTGTACCCTATGGATGCTCTTTCCTTAATAGGTTTTTTTGAAATTATATCAAAAGGCTTAAGTATTTTAGGTATTCGTAAAAATATTATTAATCACTTTAAGCAAAATAAGCCTGATATCTTTATAGGTATTGATGCTCCTGATTTTAATCTTACAGTTGAAAAGGACTTAAGAGCTGCTGGTGTTAGGACAATTCATTATGTTAGTCCTAAAATATGGGTTTGGCGTGAATATCGCATCAAAAAAATTAGAAAGGCTACAGATAAGATTTTGGCGATACTTCCCTTTGAAGTTGATTACTATAAGAAAAGACATAATTTCGAGGCAATCTATGTAGGACATCCTTTAGCAAAAGGTATACCTGTTAAAATAGATAGGTCTAGCTATAGAAAAGAGCTTGGTTTAGACGGTGTTGCATTGCCTATATTGTCAGTATTGCCTGGAAGTAGAAGTACAGAAGTAACTAGACTTTTACCTTTATTTTTAGATGCATTAGATAGGTTAGTAAAAGCAGGCTATAAATTTCAAGCAATTATGCCTTTAGCAAAACCATCATTACAACCTTTATTTGATAAGTATCAAGAACAGATTGACAGACTTGGTATAAAAGTTTACAAAACAAATTCTCATGATGTATTAAAGGCCTCAGATTTTAGCTTATTAGCCTCTGGGACAGCTACATTAGAAGCAATGCTGTGTAAGTTGCCTATGGTTGTTGGATATAAATTATCTGCTATCTCAGCTTTTCTTGGAAGGTTATTAGTAGGTAAAGGTCATCATAGCTATTGGGCTTTTCCTAATATTTTGCATAAGAGTGAAATTATTAAAGAGTTAATTCAGGAAGATTGTACAGTAGACAGTTTATTTATAGAGCTAAAGAAGTTGTTTGATGATAAGCAAAGAAATGATCATATTGTAAAAGAGTTTGAAAAAATTCATGAAAGTATGATAGTAGATACTGATGATAAAATAATCGAAGTATTAGATGCTATGTTATTAGAAAAATCTTAATTTTTATAAGCTTTATATATATAATACATGTGTAGAAAAATATACTTGGGTATTTGATAAATGACGTTAATGTTAATTTTAGTTTTAATCTTAGTGGTATTGATTATAGTAGACTTATACCGTAAAAGTCTTCGTATCAAGCAAAAAGATATTCTTGAAGGCACTCAACAAAAAGATGGTGAGCAGCTTCTTGAGCAGGCAAAAAGTTCATCTACATATCAATATGTTGAAAATGTGCAACGTGAATATCCATTATTAAGAGAAGGCTTTTTACTACTTTATTTTGAAGGAATTGGAAAAATTGAAGTAAAAGATTTAGCTACTTTTTTAAAGTATTATGGAGTTAAATATACTGATGAGAAAGTCTTTCAAAAACTTAACTATAATGATGTAATATTTAGTATTTTACCTGATAGTGAAGAGCAAATATTTGTTGATATAAAACAAGACAAAGTTGATGGTATTGTAGCTGTAATGAATTATCGAAAATTAGCTAATATGGAGTATGATATTAAAACTTGTTATGAGTTGATGATGGATATTCTAGAGGCTATGGGTAAGTCTTTTCATGGTACATTAATGAATGAACATAAGATTAGACTTACAAATAAAGACAAGCAGAATTATCTAGAAGCAATACTATAGAAGTAGTTTCTCAAAGATAAAAATCTAAAAAAGCTCTTACTTTTGGAATATCATATTCGTGTGCATGATAAAAAGTAAAAATATCATACTCTCTAAATTTCACTTCTGGTAGTACTTGTATCAAAAAGCCTTCTTTAATATCTTTTTCTACTAATCTATCTCCAGTCAAAAAAAGTCCTATACCCTTTTTGCACGCTTCATTAAGAGCACTAAAGTCATCAATGAATAATATTGGAGAAGAACAAGGTATATAGTCACCATTTTTTAGGGGAAGTTTCGTTGCAGGTTTTCTTAGACTATGGGAGATGAAGGGGTAGTGTAAAAGATCATTTGTTGAATGAGGTAGTCCATATTTTTTGATTAATTCTGGTGATCCACATAGGATATTTGATATCGGTTGCATTCTTTTGTATCTAAAAGAATCAGTAATAGGTGGTATTTGCGGGAATCCAACTATTATATCAATATCTTTACGGTTTAAATCTGAATCATATTCTGAGAATATTAGCTCGCATTGAATTAAGGGATACTTTTTGACAAAGTTATCTAAGCGTTCTAATATGAACTCTTTAGCAAGTATTTTTGATACAAGTATAGTTAACTGTCCTTGAGGGCTTGCTTGTCTAGATTCAATAAACTCATCTAGTTCCGCGGCTTCTTGAATCAACTTTTTGCATTTATCTAACATTATTATTCCAAACGGAGTTAGTTCTACGTTTCGAGTATCTCTATAGAATAACTTTTCAGATAAATAATTTTCTAAAGCTATTATTTGTTTGCTTACAGCTGTTGGGGAGATGCATAAGTCTTTGGCAGCATTCTTATAGTTTAAGTGTTGAGCAACTTTAACAAAATATTTGATTTGAGTGTGATTTAGCATATTTAAGAATATCCAGTTTATATAGGATTATTTAATAATAAACCATAGGTTTATTATTGTTGCAATATTTTCAGTAAAATTTTGAAATAAAAGCTTTATAATTATAGGAAAGTCAAAAAGAGTTATTATAAAAATGAAATATGAATATCATCACGTAGGGATTCCTGTCAAAGAACCTCGCAATGGAGAGCGGTATAGTCCTGTTATGGATATGTATACTTCAGGAGGAGAGCTACCAGGAAGGATACAATATCATCGCTTTGGACCTAACTGTCCATTGGATAAGTTAATTCAAACAGTGCCTCATATAGCATATAAGGTGGAAAATTTAGAAGAAGCAATTAAAGGTAAAAATATTCTTCTAGGGCATTACTTTCCTATAGAAAGGTTTAAGGTTGCGATAGTTGAAGAAAATGGTGCAGTAATAGAGTTTATACAAACGGATCTAACAGAAGAACAAATTTGGAATGATACTGAACATAAAGGTTCAAGTATATATCCTGATAATGAGTAAGTAATCTATTTTAGAGAAAAAGAGGTATGCTACTATTGCATGGAATGTAATGGTGGGCCCAGTAGGACTCGAACCTACGACCTACGGATTATGAGTCCGGCGCTCTAACCAACTGAGCTATAGGCCCAAAACATAAGCAAGATTATATTTAAAATAATGCTGTTAGTCAATATATATTTCTTAAAATATAGCCTTTTTATTTATATATTTTTGAAGATGTACCAACAATTAGTGGATCTGGAGAAATAGCAACTTCAGAATCTTTATTATCATAGTCAACAATGCTTAAAATATGTCTTATAGCATTTAATCTCGCTCTTTTTTTATCATCTGATTTTACGATTACCCAAGGAGCATATGGCTTATCTGTGTAAATAAACATTCTTTCTTTGGCTTCAGTATAATCATCCCATTTATCTAGAGATGCTTTATCAATAGGGCTAAGTTTCCATTGTTTTAGGGGATGTGATTCTCTCGCAATAAATCTATTTTTTTGCTCTTGCTGGCTTACTGAGAACCAAAACTTGATTATCATAGTACCACTATCAACAAGCATTTTTTCAAGCTGAGGAGCCTGTTCTAAGAAGGAGAAATATTCTCTTTCAGTACAAAACCCCATAACTCTTTCTACACCTGCACGGTTGTACCATGACCTATCAAAAAGGACTATTTCACCTCCAGATGGAAGATGCTCAATATAGCGTTGGAAATACCATTGATTTCGCTCTCTTTCAGAAGGCTTCTCAAGAGCTATAACTTTAGCACCACGAGGATTAAGATGTTCCATCATACGTTTGATAGTCCCACCTTTACCTGCAGCATCACGACCTTCAAAAATAATTAATACTTTTTTGTTATTTTCTTTTACCCATCGTTGGAATTTTAACAACTCTATTTGCAAGTGATGTTTTTGTTTTTCATAAACTTTACGAGGTATTTTATGTTTATATGGGAAGATATTTTCAACAAAAAGTTTTTGGCGTTCTTCTTGGCTTAGAACTTTCATAAACAACACTCAAATAATTGATTTGAGTAATATATTAGCATATAGAGACAGTAAATAGATAGGTTAATTTCTTACAGGTTTTATGTTTAGTTTAAGGCTAAATAGTACATAGAAAATCATAAATAAAACTATAATGCTAATAATTGGAGATGGCGTTCTCATAGGGTAAAGAAGAACAGCTAAAAATGTTGAAGCAGAAGCTAGCATTGTAAATATAAAAGTAAAGAGTTTTACAGTTTTGTTATTGCTTATATTTTCTGTTCTTGAAAGGTAGATATATTTTATTGGTATAAATGAGAATATTGTTAGTATTATAATTGTAAGTTCATTAATTAATTGCGAAGATTGGAAGCATAACATAAACATTACTATAACGTTCCAATAGCTTGGGAATCCAACAAAGAAGTTATTATTTGTTTTTGCATTAGGTTGGCAGAATTGATATGATGATGAAATTGTTATCATTACTACTGTAGGTATCAACCATTCTTGGCTCACAACTCCTGAAACATATATCCAAATACAAGGTACAATAGAGTAAGTTGTAAAGTCTATGATATTATCTAAAAGTGCGCCATCAAGAGGAGCTAGTTTTTTAATATCAACTAATCTAGCTAAACTTCCATCAATAGAGTCAATAAATATAGCCATGATGATGCTAAACATAGAAAGTTTAATATAATGATGATGCAAGCTTACTTGGCTAGTTACGCTAGCCTTAGCAGCTTCAATTGAAAAGATAATAGCTAATATTCCAAATACAGCACCTAAAGATGTAAAAAGGTGGACTAGCCAAGCATATATTTTTTGAAAGATTTGCATTTTAATGTTTTTATAACTAAATTTACGGAATTGTAGCAAAAATTATTAATAGTTTCTATTAGTAACTAAGTTAATAAGTTCTTCAAGTTCTGTTAAATTTAAGTTTTTTTCTTTAAATTCTTCAATAAGAGTATTAATTTGCTCTTTTTTATTTTTAAGGTATTCATTAGCTTTATTTAAGCCCATTAAAGAAACATAAGTTGATTTGTTTGCAGCTAAATCTTTAGCGCTAGTTTTTCCTAATTCTTCTGATGTTTTTGTAACATCCAAAATATCATCTTTAATTTGAAAGCATAAGCCAATTAATTCAGAAAGCTTAATTAAGGAAGCCTTTGTGCTAGAGCAGTGGTTATCTAGTGTTAAATAAGGAAGTAGTATGCTTGCTGTAAACATCCTAGCAGTTTTATTAATGTGAACAGTCTCTAGTGCATCTAACTTAAGTTTTTTGTTTTCTCCTTCAATATCTAGTTGCTGACCAGATACCATCCCAGCAGACCCGCTACATCTACAGAAAATTTTGTTGATATTTTTAAGCTGAGCAACGTTGTTTACTTCAATATCCTGAATTACTTCAAAAGCTAATGCTTGGAGAGCATCGCCAGCTAAAATTGCTGTAGCTTCATTAAACTTAATATGACATGTTGGTTTGCCTCTGCGTATATCATCATTGTCCATAGCTGGTAGGTCATCATGAATCAAAGAGTATGTATGAATTGCCTCTATAGCAAAAGCAATTTTGTGACAGTTATTTATATCTAGATTGAAAATATTCCCGATAGCATAAACAAACTGAGCTCTTATTCTTTTACCACCACTAAAAAAGCTATATTTCATAGCTTCTAATAACGTGTTGGATGGGCAGGAAATGTTTCTAAAGATCTTTTCAGCAAAATTATTAAGATCCATTAAGATGTTTTTAGTTTTCATAAGAATTTTATAATATTGTCATATTGTTTGTCTAAAACATCACTATGTTTAGTAAATGTTTTAAGCGATCCTGTAGATAATTTATCTCGAAAAGATTTGTTGCTTAATATCTTTATTACGTTGTCAGATAATTCTTTGTGGTCTTTTACTTTTATTAAAGCATTATTCTCTTTTAGTTCTTTTGATATTTTACTAAAATTAAATAGGCTTGTTCCACTAATTATTGGTTTTGCTAAAGCTGCAGGTTCAAGTAAATTATGACCACCATTATCTATAAGGCTACCGCCAACGAAAGCTATATCAGAGATGTAATACAAATCTAAAAGTTCACCCATTGTATCGCCAAGATATACTTCGGTACTATTAAGTATTTTATCTTTAACTAAGCTTCTTTTTTGATATGAAAACTCTTCATCGTTTATAAGTTTTTCTATTCTTAAAAATCTTTCTTTGTGTCTTGGAACAATAATAAGCAGGCACTCAGGATATTTTTTTAGAATATTTCTATGTGCTTTAAGTATTTGTTCTTCTTCACCTTGATGGGTGCTGCCAGCAATCCAAATAGGTCTATCTTTTAAACTCTCTTTTAAACTAGACATTTTTTCTTGTAGGTTTTCGGGAGTAATAAGGTTGTATTTTAGATTTCCTGTCAATGATATTCTATCTTTTGGTATTCCTAAAGAGTGGTATCTTTTTGCATCTTTTTCTGTTTGAGCATTAACGTGGGATATTTTATTAAATAAAAACTCCTTAGCAAAAGGCAGCTTTGTATAGTTACGCATAGATCTCTTTGAGAGTCTTGCATTAGTTATTACTACAGGGATGTTTTCAGCAAAGCATTTATTTAATATATTTGGCCAAATTTCAGTTTCAATTATAATGAAAATCTTAGGATTTAATTTTGTAAAGAAACTATTTATAAATGGGAATATGTCGTAAGGTATATAAAGGTGATGAACATTATCGTAGCCTGTATATAAGCGTTTAACAACATCACTTCCTGTAGGGGTTGTAGTCGTTATTACAAAATTATCATCTGGATAGTTTTCTATCAATTTCTTGACCAAAGGTTCAGCAGATACTGTTTCACCAACAGATACAGAGTGTAACCATATACAGTCTTTAAGGCGAATTCTAGTTTGTCCAAATCTCTCGGACCATCTTTTTCTATAATTTGGATTTTTTAGACTGCGGCGTAGTTTCTTTAGATATATGGCAGGTATAAAAATAGTAAATAGGCTCGAATATATATGAGATAAAATAAAATAAATAAAAGCTTTTAAATGTTTCACATTCTAACCTAAAATTATATAGTTTTATTATCAACCAAGACCCACATGTCATAGTATTTTAACATACAATCAAGGATTTAGATAATCTGATATGTGATTAAATTTCAGTTAGAGTTCTAATAAGCTTTTTTAAAGCAATAGATCTATGACTTACTTGGTTTTTATGTTCTGGTGAAATTTCAGCTAAGGTTTTTTTTAGTTCAGGTAAAATAAAGATTGGATCATAACCAAACCCGTAAGCACCTCTTGAAATATCTGAGATTTCTCCATTTAGAAACCCTACGGCTGTAATAGGAGTTGGATCTAATGGATGCTTTACGTATGCTAAAGCACATACGAATCTAGCTTTTTTACATGAGTGATCTTTTAGCTTATCTAGTAGTTTTATAATATTGGCTTTGTCATTTCCATGCTCTCCAGAGTATCTTGCTGAATATATGCCTGGCTCACCATTTAGTGAGAAAACTTCTAAACCTGAATCATCAGCTATCGCTGGTAAGCCAGTATGTTCAGAACAGTTGCGAGCTTTTAAAATAGCATTTTCAATAAAACTAAGGCCCGTTTCTTCAGCATCTGGGACATTAAATTCAGTTTGAGGTATTATTTTTATATTTATTTCTGCAAATATTTTTTTAAACTCTTTAATTTTACCTTTATTGCTTGATGCAAGAACTATTTCTTTCATTTTAATAAGTTTGAAGGGTTTTAGCATTGATATATATTAGCAATATTTATTGTAAATGTTATCCTTTAATGGTTTAAATAAATTAAAAGAGGGAAATTGTTATGAAAATATGTTTTATTGGTGGTGGTAATATGGCATCGGCAATGATAGCCGGAATGGTTAGTCATGGTTACAATGCCAGTGATATTATTGTTTTTGATAGAAATGATAAGAAGAGAGAGAATTTAGCTCAAAAATATTCTATTTCCGCATCAAAATCTTTGGTTGAAACAGCTAAACAAGCAGATATTCTAATATTAGCAATTAAGCCACAAGGTATGGTTGATCTTATCAAAGAAATTAGAGATTTAGTTACTGCTAAACAAATAATTGTTACAGTTGCTGCAGGAATAGAAACAAATGCATATGAAAAGCTTTTTAATAAAGAAATAGCCTTTGTCAGAGCTATCCCAAACACACCTAGTAGTTTAGGCTATGGAGCTACGGGAGTGTACTTTAATGATAATATTGATAACTCTCATAAAGAGTTGGTTATAGATATTATGAAGACTATGGGTGTAGTAACTGTTGTTGAGGATGAGAGTGAAATTGATATTATTGCTGCAGTAGCTAGCTCAGGACCTGCTTATTATTTTCAGTTTATGGAACATATGATTAATGCAGCTATTAGTAGAGGGTTGGAAAAAAAGCAAGCAGAAGAGTTAGTTGCTCAGACATGTCTAGGAGCAGCACAAATGGCTTTAAATAATGATGAAGATATAGCTACATTAAGAAAAAATGTTACATCGAAAAATGGAATAACATTTGAGGCTTTAAAAGTATTTGAAGAAAATGACCTTGGATGCATTGTAGATAAAGCAATTAAAGCAAATATCAATAGGGCTAAAGAATTGACCAAAGAGTTTGACGATAGCTTATAATAATAAGGCCAAATTCTAGTTGTTATAGTTATCTTAACGTTAAATAAACGTTTGCTTTAGTTACCTTGTAGGGTATAATTATCATGACACTTGTGTTGTCTAAATATAATTGATTTTTTAATAAATATAATTAAAGGTATATAAAAACTATGAGACTACTATTAGCGGAAGATGATCTGAATCTTGGAGAAGGATTACTAGAAGCTTTACAGAAAGAAGGATTTATTGTTAATTTGGTTTCTGATGGCGAGGCGGCACAGACTTTTATAGAGTCCGGTCTTTATGATCTAGTAGTATTGGATATAGGCCTACCAATTAAGACAGGTCTAGAAGTTCTTAGAAATGTTAGAAACAGAGGTGTGAAAGTACCTATTCTTCTTTTAACTGCTAGAGATGGCCTAGAAGACAGAATTAAGGGTCTAGATCTTGGTGCGGATGATTACCTAACTAAACCGTTTGAACTTAAAGAGTTAATAGCTAGAATTAAGGCTGTTTCTCGTAGAATAGATAAAAGAACTGGTAAAAAAGTTACTGAAGAAATTAAGTTTGGTGATTATAGTTTTAATCCTAGCTCGGAAACAGTTACTAAAGATGGTGTGATTATTTCTGTATCTAAAAAAGAGTTAGCACTTTTAACTATTTTAGTCCAAAATGCTGGACGAGTTGTGCCAAAAACACAGCTTTTAGAAGAAGTTTATGCTACTGATAAAGAAATGGATACAAACACTTTAGAAGTACATATGCACAACTTAAGAAAGAAACTAAATATCCCAGGCTTTATTCAGACAATAAGAGGGGTTGGCTATTTTGTACAAAAGGATAAAGTAGTTAAGTAATCTTATGCAAATATTTGATTATTTTATAAACCTGGGATTTACATTTTGGCTATTGTTTCTAACTATAGCTACTGGTTTGATCTACGCAATAGATTATTTCTTTTTCCAGAAAACAAGACTTTCCCCTTACAAAGAACATTTGGAAGGACTTACTAAAAAGCAAAAAAGACAATTTTATAAAGATAATGGCTTAAAAGCTCCGTTTATTGCAGATCAAGCAAGGTCGTTATTTAGTGTTTTTATTATAGTGTTTTTTATTAGGACTTTTTTTATTGGAAACTTTCTTATTCCAACAGCGTCTATGACTCCGACATTACCAGTAGGTGATTTTATTTTTGTTAATAAAACAGCATATGGTATTAGAGCACCATTTTCAAATGAGACTTTAATAAGCATGAGTGAGCCTAAACGCGGTGATATAGTAGTGTTTCATTTCCCTGTTAATCCAAATGTTGATTTTGTTAAAAGAGTTATTGGGCTTCCTGGCGATGTAATCTCTTATAAAGATAAGATGTTGACAATAAATGGACAGAAGCTTAAATATACTGATTGTGATAAAGATGCTGTAAATTATTATAATCAATCTAGGTCAAATGGAGCTGGAGATACGGTTTGTACTGAAGATTTAGATGGAGTTAAACATCAGGTTGACTGGATAGAATCTGTTAAAGGTAATGATTTTGAAGATTTGAGAGTCCCTGCAGGACACTACTTTGTTATGGGTGATAACCGTGATAACAGTGAAGATAGTCGCTACTGGGGATTTGTTCCAGAGAAAGATTTAGTTGGTAAGGCTAAATTAGTATGGATGAGCTGGAATAAAATAGATAAAAAAGTTCGTTGGGATCAAATTGGTAAGGTCTTTTAGATAAAATGGCTCCTGAATACTCTAGATTTTACAATATTCTTGGTTATAAGTTTAAAGATCAAACACTTTTGTTAAGAGCTTTGACTCATCGTAGCAAAACGAAGAAAAACTATGAAAGATTAGAGTTTCTAGGGGATTCAATACTAGGCTTCGTGATAGCCGAGGAGTTGTACCATAAATTTCCAGATTTAGCAGAGGGAAAACTTTCTCAGATAAGATCAAAACTTGTCAAAGGTGCGACCTTGGCTCAATTAGCCTTGCAGTTTAATATAAACGAGTATGTTATCTTGGGTGCGAGTGAACAAGGCGGACAAAAAAGAGAAAAAATACTTGAAGATATCTTTGAAGCTATAATTGGGGCGATTTATTTAGACAGTGATTTTGTAACTGTTAGAAAAGTTGTACTGAGTTGGTATAAAGATGTAATAGCAAATATTAATTTAAATAACGTTAAAATAAAAGATAACAAATCAAAGCTTCAAGAAATTCTTTTACAAAATTCTTTAAGTTTGCCAGAGTATAGTATTGAGACTATAGAAGGTAAAGATCATGAGCAAGTTTTTACTGTTAAAGCGAATTCAAAAGAGTTAAATATTGATGTGGTGGCTCAGGGGACATCACGTAGAAAGGCAGAGCAACAAGCTGCTGGAAAAATGATAGAAATATTAGCAAAGCAAGGCTTACATGAAAAAAAATAGATTAAATCTAAATGGTGTAATAGTAGTCGATAAATCTAAAGATATTAGTTCAAATAAAATTCTTCAACAACTAAAATACTTATTTAATGCTCAGAAAGCTGGTCATACAGGAACATTAGATCCTATGGCAACCGGAGTTCTACCTATATGTTTTGGTAGAGCTACTAAAATTGCTCAATACCTACTTGATGCAGATAAAGAATATATCGCGACTATTAAATTAGGTGTTGAAACTGATAGCGGTGATGCTGAAGGTAATGTGATTGCTGAAAATCAGAATATACCAACTTTAACAGAATCTTTAATTGAGGATGTGTTAAGACAATTTCGTGGTGAAATATCTCAAGTACCCCCAATGTATTCAGCTCTTAAGTATAATGGACAGCCATTATACAAACTTGCTAGAGAAGGTAAAAAAGTTGAGATAAAACCACGTTGTATAAAAATATATGAATTAGAACTGCTAGGTTTCTCTGAAACTACTATAAGAGTGCGAGTTAAATGTTCTAAAGGAACCTATATCAGGAGTTTAGCTATAGATGTAGGTAAAGCGTTAGGTTGTGGCGGACATCTAGTAGCTTTACAAAGAACCCTAAGTGGTCCTTTTGATTTAGATCAAGCATTTACCCTTGAGCAACTAAAAGATTTAAACTTTGAAGAAAAAATTGCTAGTATAGCTAGTATAGAGAGTGTGTTTGTTGATAAGCCGATATATTCTCTTGAAGAAAAAGAGAAAGATGATTTATATAAAAGAGGGCTCTTAGCAGATAAACCAAACTTAGATAAAACAGTTAGAATATATGATGACGGAAAGTTTGTTGCTATAGCTGAATTTGAGAAAGGTAAATTAATAAGTAAAAAATTTTTTGATCAGGATATATTGATAAGTGAGTAAATATAGCATACAAAATGATCCAAATAGGGATCTAGAAGCACAAAAATACGATAACCCAATACCAAGTAGAGAGGTTATACTAAACTATATAAAAGATACTAAATTACCTGTGAGTATCGAAAATATAGCAACAGCATTAGAGATTTTTAAGAAGAGTCTGTTTGACGGGTTAGTTAATCGCCTTGGAGCAATGGTTAGAGATGAGCAGTTAGAGAAGGATAAGTCATACTATAGTCTGCCAGAGATGGTTCCTATTTATATAACTTCAAAAGTTACATCTGATAGAGATTCTCGTTTAGAATTATTTAGTAATACTTTAAATACAAAAGTTGGTATTTTATCACATCAATCAAAATTGGTAATGGTTGGTGATGAAGTTACCGCTAAAGTTTTAGGTGTTAATAAGAGAGGCAAGATTGAGGCCGAAATAAAAACTATTGTTTCAAGAGCTCAAAAGACTGTTACAGGGTATTATTATAAAAGTTTTGATTGTCACTTTTTAAAACCAATAAGCAAAAATATAACTAATGATATAGTTCTTTTACCTCCAAAAGAAAAGATCGAACATAATTCATTAATAGAAGCAGAAATAGTAGTTCAACCAAGCGTAAATAGTTGCGCTGTTGCTAAATTTAAGCAAGAAGTCGAAGCCGTATCACCTGTCAAAGAGGCAATGATGATGGCTACGCAAAAATATGATTTAGTTGAACAATGGAGTAAAAAAGCACTTAGATATTTAGATGATATCTCTGAAGATGTGTCTGTTGGTAGTAGAATTGATCTACGCAATAAGCATTTTGTAACTATAGATGGTGAAGATGCTAAAGATTTTGATGATGCAGTATATGCGCATAAGACTAAAAGTGGTAGTTGGAAGTTATATGTTGCAATTGCTGATGTATCAAATTATGTAGCAAAAGATTCTGCATTAGATTTAGATGCAAAACGTCGTTCAACTTCGGTCTACTTTCCTGGTTATGTTATACCTATGCTGCCTGAAAAATTATCTAATGGACTATGCTCATTAAGACCTGAGGAAGATCGATATTCACTTGTTTGTGAGATGAATATCAGTAAGCAAGGCAAGCTCTCAAGGTATAAGTTTTATTCAGCAGTAATTAACTCAAAAGCGAGACTTACTTATACAGAAGTTGCTAAGCTTTTAGAGAAAAAACAAAATACTATTGTTGAGAAAACTCCTGAGCTAGTACCTAACTTATTTGATTTATATGAGTTATTTAATGTGTTGCATGATGCTAGGGAAATAAGAGGAGCAATAGATTTTGATACTGTTGAAACACGAATAATACTTAACGAACATAATCATATAGAGTCAATTATCCCAAGACATCGTAATGATGCTCACAGGTTGATTGAAGAATGTATGCTTGTGGCAAACGTTGCAGCTGCTAAATTTATGATTAAGCATAAGAAAACTTCGCCATTTAGAGTCCATAGTGAGCCTAAAGAAGATCGTATGGAGACTCTGAAAAAATATCTATCAAGGCATGGTATACATCTAGCTTATGGTAAAGATGGTAAGGTTACACCGAAAGCTTTATCTGAAATGCTTGATAGTATAAAAGATCGAGCCGATTATGATGATATTCAGATGATGACTTTGCGTAGTATGAATCAAGCAGTATATAGTATAAACAATGATGGACACTTTGGTTTAGCGTATAACGAATATACCCATTTTACTTCACCAATTAGAAGGTATCCTGATTTAGTAGTCCATAGAATTATCAAATCAATTATTAACGAATATAAGCATGGTGGGGCAGATTATAAAGATTCTGAATTAGCTAATATTTGTGATAATGCTTCACAACAAGAGCGTAATGCTGATGGAGCTTCTAAGCAGGTGGAAAATTGGCTTAAATGTTACTTTATGCAAGATTATATTGGTCATGTTTTAGAGGCACAAGTTAAGCATGTTAATGGTTTGGGACTTTTTGCTGAGCTCAAAGATATGTATATAGAAGGTTTAATACATGTCTCAGCTATTCCGGGGGATTATTACATCTATGATGAAACTAAAGATATACTTATAGGTAAAAGAACTCACAAAGTTTATAAAATTGGTCAAGATATAACAGTAAGGGTTGTTAGAGCTGACTTAGATAGGATACATATCGATTTTGAATTATATGATCCTCGTATTAGTAAGCCTTTTGATGCAAGTGCTACTGAGAGACCATCAGCTAAAAAAACAAAGAAAAATAAAAAGGTTAAAAAGAAGAGAGCAAGACGCCGTAGAAAAAATAAGGAAAAAGTAAAAACCAAAGAAAAATCTTAGAAGATAAATAGTATTATTAGATCTTGTAACTTCATCAACTGTTCTAGGTTGGTCTATATAGTTTATTTAGTTTCATAAATTATTTTTATACATTTCACTTTTTATGGAAGATGCTTTAATGTAACTTATATAAATATAGGTATAAGTAAATTAGCGCAAAATGGGCAAAATAAATAAAAATAGCGAATCATTAACTAAACCGTATGATCTAGGTAATGGCTATATTATGTCATCTATTTCACCTCAAGGAAAAATTATTTCACTGAATACTACGCATAATAAACATGGTATTGTTAAGCTTGCCCCTTTGCAGCGTTTTCCTGAAGGCAAGTGGTATGATCCAAGTTTTGTAAGGTCATATAGAAATAGTTTTTTGAGTAATAAAACTGCAGAGAAGGGTTATGGATTAGACTTTAATAGATCTAATGAAAGAATTAACCTCTCTGATTTAGTTATATACGATCAAACAAATAGCTTATTTAGTCAAACATCTTTAAACCAAATTTCAATTTCTCTATCAATATTTACAGTACCTAAAAGTAATTTGTTAATACAGAAATATTCGATTAAAAACCAAGATACTGCTTGTCAGCTGATTAGTGTAAGTTTAAATGGGTTGTGGGGTATTATACGTGCTAGCTATGCACAGATAACTGAAAATGGCCCTATTGCATTTCCTGAAACTAATAACCTTTATCAGAAGATCGATGATCATACATTTATGATTGATGAATTAGGTACCGGTAGTTATCTTAAAGTCTCGTTGATTAGTAGTTCGAGTATTAACTGGAATTTGCCAGATACTATCGATAATTCGAATAAACCTGTATATATAGACAATACTGCAAAGTTTGATTTAGATAAAAACTCACAAATGGAAATCTATGTTTGCTATAGTCTTTCAGACAATAAAGAAAAATTACATAATAGCTCTTTGTCATTTGCTAATATCCAAAAATTTGAAAAATTAAATGCACAATATTGGAAAAAATTTCAAATTAAGCTCGATGACGAACGACAGAGCTATATAATTTCTAGAAATTTTGCTTACACATATGGGTGTTGTTGCTTAAAAGAGAATGGTGCAATGATTACTGATCATCAGTCACTACCTCTGACTTGGAACCGTGACAACTATTTCATGTTTAAATTGTTAGAATCTGTGTTTAGGATTACCAATCAGACTGAAATAAAAGATTATATGCTTTCGCATATTTACTGGTTGTTTACCTATATGACTAATGATGGGTGGGGCAGATCACATGTTATTAATGGAAAAGTTAAAGATAAGGTTTTTCAGTTTGATCAGCAATGTTATCCAATTTTAGAAGTATATGATTTACTTAAAACTTGTCCAGATTTAGTTGAAAAGATAAAGCCATTTTTTTGCAAACTAGATCAGTTAAGTGATATTTTATTATCTGAAAAAGCAGATGACGTGTTTTTATTTAAAACCGAAGAAAATCCTGCTGATGACCCTGTCTTGTATCCATATCATTTTTCAACTCAAATATTAGCTTGGCGTACTTTTGAGTGTTTGAATAAGCTAGATTTAGAATATTCATTTTCAAAAAAAGATTTTGGTCAGATAGCTTATAGTATCAAAGCAGATATTATGAAATATATGATTACTGAACATAATGGTAAAAAGCTTTTCTGCTATACGACAGATTTACAAAATCATGAGCTTTATCATGATGCTAACGATTTACCAACAGCTTTAGCTCCTTATTGGGGCTTTATCAAAGTAGACGATGAGGTATTTTATAATACTATTAAATGGTCATTCTCTGCTGAGAATAGAGGATATTATTCTGGGGAAATTGGCGGGTTGGGATCAGACCATGCTAAGGGGCATTGGCCATTAGGGACAGCTCAACTTCTTGCAATATCATTAGTATCAAAAAATGAGAAATTGTGGTGTGAGACTGTGACAACACTCGATAAAATACTACAAAAAGACGGACTTTTTTCAGAGTCTGTATATCCTGATACTGGAAAAGTAAATACAAGATATTGGTTTGCATGGCCTGGAGCTACCATTAGTTGGTTATATCTATTGAAGCATTTTGATTTGGACTAATAAAATATAAGGCATACCAATGTACAAAAAAGAATACTCAAATTTAAATATAAAAGTAAAGCTTGTTGCTACCTATATCTTAACAGCATTCTTAATTTGTGGTTTATCGACTTTTGTTATGCAAGGTGTTGAGGTTTATCATATCTCATATAGTGCTGCAGGATCATTGGAATCATACTATCAGATTTCGAAGATTATTTTTGCTTTTGCTGTTATATATATAACCAATAAGCTAGGGTTGAAAAGAGGACTTATCTTGGCACTATGTATTATTGCATTATATTGTTTCCTTGTACCACTTTTTAACTCAATATGGACAATAAGATTTTATCTGATTTTAGCAGGAGTAATCTTCACTTTTTCTAAAATGTTTGTTTACTCTTATACATCTTTAGCTACAAATAACCCCAAAGAGCATGCAAGTTTTATTAACTTTGTTGAAGGTGTTTATATGTTTTCATTTTCAATAGGTATGTTACTTTATTCTTTATTTATGAAATTAGGAAACTGGCTGCTTATTTTTTATTTATTCTGTGGTTTTACTTTGGTGGTTGCCTTAGTATGGTCTTTTACAAGAATTGATGAATCGTTATTAACTGAGGATAAAAAAGTTGATTCAAATATGGGCTTTGCAAAGTTTAAATCATTATTAAAACTAATTCTTTTCCCAAGTGTATTAGTTTTTTTAATTATGATGGGGATGGAGGAGTCTATTGAACAAGGGATGGGTAGTTGGTTGCCTCAGTTTAATAACAAAATCTTAGAGCTTCCACATTATATTAGTATTCAAATGGCGAGCATTTTAACTTTTTCTTTTGCAATAGGAAGGTTATTTGGTTCTTTTATTTTAAAGCGAGTTAGTTGGAAGAAACTATTTAGCGTGTATCTAATAATTTCAATTGTATTGTTAAGTGCGGTGTTGCTCTCAATTGAACCTGGGTCTGGAAGAGATGTTTCTAGTATATTTAGTGCACCAATAAATGCTTATTTGTTGCCTCTTGTTGGCTTTTTTATTGGCCCGATATTACCAACCCTATGTTCAGTTATACTAACTAAGTTACCTTTAAATAAACATGCACTTATGATGATCGTAATTATTTTATTTGGTGCATTAGAATCTGCTTTAGCTTCTAAGGTTACAGGTATATTATTTGGTAGTATAGGAGGTATAACTTCATTTGCTCTAGTAACAATTTTACCTTTATTTATTTTACTTTTATTGATAGGGGTATTTACTTTATTAGAAAGAAGTGAACAGAAAGTGAATAGTTAATTATTTTAAGGAGCTTCATGCCCATTTGAAATTTCTAAGATCTTAAACCAATCTTGAACATCTAAGTCTATTTCTTGTGATTTAACAGTATTTTCTAATCTTGAGATATTTTGACTGCCTATAATTACTTGAGGATTTGTTGGATGCTTAAGTAACCACGCCATAGCAATTTGATCAATGCTATTTACACCATACTTAGCAACTAGAGTTTGCATAAATGCAACAAGCTCTTTTTCCTTAGCTGTTTCAGGGTTAAAAATTTTACCACCTGCTAAAGGTGACCATGCCATAGGACGAATCTTGTGTTGTTGTAATTGATCTAAGGTACCATCATAAAAAGTATCTGTATGTAGTACTGATATCTCAACTTGGTTTGTTTTTAGAGGAATATAGCTGTTTAATAAGCTAAATTGCGATGGGGTAAAGTTTGATACACCAAACTCTTTTACTTTACCTTCTTTACGTAATTTTTCAAAAGTTTTGGCAATTACTTCGGCATTCATAAGAGGGCTAGGTCTATGTACTAATAGTAGATCAAGGTAATCAACACGTAGATTTTTTAGAGAGTTTTCAGCAGATTCTATAATACTTGCTGGAGATAAGTCGTAGTGTTTGACTTTATTATTTGGAGTGAAGTCACACTCAAATTTAATACCACACTTACTGACTATCTGCATTTTATCACGTAGATGAGAATGGTTTTGTAAAGCATCACCAAAAAGTTTTTCGCACTTATATTCTCCATAAATATCAGCATGATCCATTGTTGAGATACCTAAATCGAGAGCTTTTTCGACTAGCTCAATAGTTTGTTTTTGAGATAGTTTAGCATCATCTAGGCGCCAGAAACCTAAAGCAAAATTGTTTTTTAGCATAATTTTTCCTTAATTTTTTTAGAAGTGGAAACATATTTGATTAAGAAAATCTTATAAAAAAAAATACTAATTTACAATAAAAAATCCTTCCTTAACAAATTACTAAGTGATAGTTTAGATTAAATAGTTGTTTTATTTACATTAAAGGAAGTTTAATTATGGTATTTAAAAATGAGCATATACAAGAGCAAAGAACTACTAATGGTAAGCCTTTCCCTTATGTCCTAAAAAATGATGGACAAGTGACTTCTAGTGAAGAGTTTTTAGGCTGGGTGGAAGAAAATAAAGATGCGCTAAAAGACTTATTATTAGAACATGATGCGATACTATTTAGAGACTTTCCTGTTGATGAAGCACAAACTTTTGAGGAAATGCTAGATATAGCTGAGTTTCCTCGTATGGGATATGTTGGAGGAGCTGCTCCACGTAATAAAATGACAAATGGTAGAGTATTAACAGCTAATGAGTCACCATCTAGTGAAAGTATTCCATTTCACCATGAGATGGCACAAACTCCAAACCCACCTAAAAATATTTTTTTCTATTGTCATATTGCTGCAGAAAAAGGAGGTGCTACGCCAATCCTACAATCAAACTTACTTTATAAAAGTTTTATTGACATAGATCCTGAGTATGCAAATATGATAGAGAATAAAGGTGTCAGATATATTCGTGTGATGCCGCCTGAGACAGACGCTAAATCAGCTATTGGAAGATCATGGAAAGAAACTTTTCAGTGTGAGACTAAAGAAGAAGCTGAGAAAGTAATGAAAGAGCTTGGTACAGAGTGGGAGTGGTTAGACAATGATAATCTAAAGACAATCACAGCAGTTTTACCAGCTGTTAGGTTTGATGAGCAAACACAGCAAAAAACATTTTTTAACTCAATGATAGCTGTCTATACAGGTTGGAATGATGCTAGAAACTCTGGAGAAAAGTCTGTAGTAACAGGTGATGGTGAATATTTAGATCCTAAAGTTATGCATAAACTGGTAGAAGCTGCTGAAAAAGATGCAGTTGCATTTAAATGGCATAAAGGTGATGTAATATGGATTAATAATAATACAGTTTTGCATTCTCGCCAACCTTATGAAGGTGAAAGAAAAATCTGTGCTTCTATATCTCAATAAGTAAGATAATTGCTTGTATTTCTAATTAATAAATCTGGAGTGTATGATTAATGAAATTAAAACTACGTAATTATTTTGCCTATGGTTTAGGTGATGTCTTTGGAGGAGGTGCCTTTACTCTTATAGGGACTTTCTTTTTAATATTTCTAACAAATAATGTTGGTTTATCTCCATGGCTAGCAGGACTTATATTTGGTTTAGGGCGTTTTTGGTTAGCTATTGTTGACCCGATAGTAGGGAATCTATCAGATAGGATTCGTTCGCGTTTTGGCCGTAGAAGAGTATTTTTCTTGATTGGTTTTATTCCTATATTGTTTACGTTTATTCCTTTGTGGATGACTCCTATGCATGTTAATGCAGATCATTCTAATGAGTCTCATGTATTTATATACTATTTAGTAATGTATTGTGTGTTTGATTTTATTTACTCGATACTTGATACTCCATATGCATCTTTAGCGGCAGATATGAGTCATGACTATAAAGAAAGAGTATATCTCTCAGCTTTTAGAATGGGATCATCTCAGTTTTCAGCAATACTATCTACAGCTATTGCACCTTTACTTTTAGTAAGCTTTTCATATAGTGCCAAAGCTTATGTAGTTATGGCTACAGTATTTGCAATACTTTATGCAAGCGTTTGGGTAATAGTATTTCTAGGTACAAGTGAGATACCTCCTAAAAATAACTATAAAGAGAAAAGTCTAAGATGGTTTATGGTGCCATTAAGTGGTTTTATTAGCTTTTTCTCAGCTATTAAAAATAAGACATTTCGTTATCATCTTGGATTGTACTTATTTGCATTTGCTGGTTTAGATATTCTTATGAGTTTTTCAGCTTATTATATAAATGTATATTTAGATAAGCCTGAGTTAATGTCATATGTAAGCTCAATGTGGATAGTACAATTAATAGTTCTGCCAGTGTATATATTTATTGCAAGTAAGTATAGTAAGGCAACAGCTTATAGAATAGGTGCTTGTATTTGGTTTTTAGCTGTAGTTGCTCTAATAAACTTAACTCCTGAGAATGCTTCTCCATTTACAGTAAGCCTTCACTTCGGCTTAATAGGATTGGGTTTATCTGCATGTTATGTAATGCCTATGACAATGCTTAGTTTTGTTACAGAAGTTGATACATTAATGAGCTGTAAGAGAAGAACAGGGATATATGCTGGTGCAATGTCATTTGCTAGAAAATTTTCCCAAGGCGTTTTAATATTACCGGGAATAGGGCTTTTGTTGACAGTCATCGGTTATAAAAAAAATGCAGCAGTCCAAACACCAGAAACTCTATTTTACTTACACTGGGTATTTGTATTAGTACCTTTGGTTCTTATTGTAATAGGGTTCTTATTTTCATTAAAATTTGCTGTAAACCGTAGGAATTTCCATTTACTTCAAATAGAAGTAAATCGACTTGAATTAGGAGATACTGCAGAATCAGATTGTCATAGTACAAGAGATTTATGTAGAAAAGTTACGGGTAAATCTTATAGAGCATTGATAGACACTTGGAGAGAGTTTTATTCAAAGCATTCTTAATGCTGTAAATATATCATTATATATCTAAGCAGTTTTCTTAGGTTGTTTAAAATCCCAGACAACTCTAAATTTCTTAAGTACATATAAGATCATATATGTCATGTCTAGCTGCCAGAACTTAAGGTTGTTTCTTACTGAGTATGCAAATTTGTGATGATTATTATGCCAGCCTTCACCAAATGTTATTAGCGCGATTAACCAATTGTTACGACTATTATCAGTAGTCTGGTAATCTCTAGAACCAAAAATATGGCAAATTGAATTTACACTAAAAGTAGTATGATAAAGTAGTACTGTGCTTAATATACCACCCCAAAATACAAAAGCTAATCCCGAAGTTTCAAGAGTCGGATAGAAGTAGCTAATACAACTGCCTAGTATAAAAAGTCCAACTAAGTATAGTGCAAAAGATTCATGAGCATATTTATCAAGCCATACTATCTCAGGATATTTAACCCAGTCTTTAATAAACTTAGGATCTACTTCATCACTTCTTGCTTCAAAAACCCAGCCTACATGAGCTTGAAAAACACCATTTTTAGGAGAGTGCATATCTGTTTCTTTATCTGAGTGGATATGATGATATCTATGGTGTCCTGACCACCATAGAGGTCCTTTTTGTGAGGCCCATGTACCCACCAAAGCTAATATGAATTGAAAAACTCGTGATGTTTTAAAAGCTTTATGTGAGAAATAACGGTGATAGCCAGCAGTAAGAGCAAATGTTCTCATACTAAAGGTTACAAGAAATACTAAAAGAGCTGTAATATTATAATTCACAAAAAATATTGCTAAGCATGCTAAGTGCATTGCGCTAAAAGCTATTATTGTGAATTTATTTGATTGTTGTTGCATAAGCTCTCCACGTTAGATCATTTTTTTTGCAATTTTAAAATATAGTTTGTAAGGCAATGTTGCAATCAGTTTTAGAATTATAGTGAATTTTTTCGTAAAATGAACCTCAAACTTATTAGATTGTAGACCTTTTATAATGCTATCTGCTGCCTGTTGAGGTTCAAGTAGAGCAGGCATTTTAAAGTTATTCTTCTCCGTTAGCTTAGTTTTTACAAAGCTTGGATTAATTAAACGGATATCTAAATCAGGGTTTTCTGCCTTTAAGCTTTCAACCAAGTTGATGACACCAGCTTTACTTGCTGCATAGGGTTGAGACCTTGGTAACCCAATATAACCAGCTACACTTGCTGTTATAGCTAACTGACAATGGGAGTTGTTTTTTAAATACGGTAGTACAAATCTAATTAGATAAAAAACAGCAGTAAGATTTGTTTGTATTGTTTTATCTAAGTTTGAAATAGCAATATCACTAATTAAAGATGGTTCATAAAAAGCCGGTAAGTAGATTATAAACTCTGGATTATGATTTAGCGCAGATTTAGCAGCTTTTTCAAATTCTGAGAAGTTAGCTACATCAAAGCTTATTATTTCAGATTTATTCTTTAGGTTACTAGCAATATCTTGAAGCTTTTCTTCAGAGCGAGAAGAGACTATAAAGTTAGCATCTATAGAGCTATCTAATCTTTGCAAAAGTGCTTTTCCTATACCATCTGTAGCACCTATTATCCATATGGTTTTATTTGCAAATTTTTGCATATTACTCTCCAGTATTTTCCTTATGCATAAATAGTGTTAGCGATCCAACGGTTATACCAAATTTTTTGAAAGTATTTTTATTTATTAATACTCCATCATGCATTAGATACATCCAGTCATCAAAGCTAATTTTATACTTTTTATCCCCAACAGGGATATTCATTTGATATTGCCAGTTCATAGCATTACCTTCGACATGAATCTTAGCTTTACCAATAACATCGCCAGTTGTACCTTCATAGTAGTTATCAGATATTTTTTTGATCTTCCAAATTCGATGATCTTTTTCACCATTGTAATAAACCATATTCTCATCAAAAGTACCAGTATCACCATCCCAGCTAGCAGTCCCTGAGAAATCAAATTTTTTGATAACTTTACCTTTATAATCTTGGATAAGCCCAGTACCAACTATTTTACCTTGTAAATATTTTTGCAAATCTAACTTTGGTCCTTCACCTTTATAGCTAGAAATATCAGCAGAACATCCAAAAAGTCCTAGTGCCATAATAATTACTCCTATTTTATATATTAATCTTTTCATAATAATCCCCTTAGTTTCTTCGAAAGCTTAATATTTGATGATCTATCACTTAGCCATATTTCAAAGAAGTATTTAGACAATTTTTTAGAAGGTATCTTACCAATTAACCCTGAATCCGAATATAGATAACCATTACCATCTTGGTCCATATAACCATATAGATTAGAACCTTTTTTAACGTTTGGTATTAGATTGTTAAATACCTTACTATATTCTTTAGAGTTATCATTTACATCCATAGGGTGTTGTTCATAAATCTGTTGTATTGTGTGTTTGGCAATAGTTTGACCACTAATATTTCTTAGATAGTGAATTTTTAATAGAAAAGGTTTCTTCCAGCTAAAAGTACCATTTTGACTAAGAAGGGTCGCATCATATATGCTAAAAAACCACTTTTTAAAATGTATCTTACCAACTTGCTGAGATTCTTGTTTTTTTACTTGTGCTAAAGTTAAGGGTTTAGCAGTAGCTAGAAGTGGAAGAGTTATAAATAATACTACTAATAGTTTCCTAAGCATGGACTATCTCCAGTTGGGCAACATCAATACGACCGTGGGTAAATGCAGCACTGCATGAATTTAGGTAAAATCTCCACATTCTTTGAAAGCGTTTATCAAAACCAAGTTTGATGAGCTCTTGTTCTACATTGATAAAACTTTTGTCCCATTCATCTAAAGTTTTAGCATAATCTTTACCAAAGAATTCTTTGTTTACACATTTAAGTCCTACTTTATCTAGCTCAAGATTAATCTGTTCTATAGATGGTAAAAATCCACCAGGAAATATAAAAGTTCTAATCATGTCTGTACCTTTTGCATAGTCAGCAAAAAGTTTGTCATCAATAACTATACTTTGGATAATGATTTTACCATCTTGTTTTATTAAAGATTTAAGCTTAGAAAAGTACGTACTCCAATATTCTCTACCTACTGCTTCGATCATTTCAATGGAGACTAGGTAGTCATATTGACCTTCTTGAATACGATAATCTTCGATAACTATCTCGGCATTTTTACCAATTAATCGATCTTTAGCATAGTCATGTTGCTCTTGAGATAGAGTAATGCCTTTGACAGAAAAATTACCACTATTTAAAGCAGTCTCAACAAAGCCACCCCAACCACAACCAATTTCAATAATTGAGCCATCTTTTTTATCAAATTTATCAATAATATTTTGATACTTATTTATTTGTGCTTGCTCTAATATTTCATCATCATTTTTATATAAGGCAGAAGAGTAGGTCATAGTTTCATCTAGCCATAGGCTATAAAACTCATTGCCTAGATCATAATGTGCATGGATGTTTTTTTTACTTTGTTTGATGTTGTTGCGTTTAGTTAGGTAACCAAGTTTTTGGAGTATTTTAAAAAGAATATTTGGTTCCATATACTGACCAAAAGCTTGCTCATTCTCTAAACCTAATGAAATTAGTGATTTTAGATCTGAAGTTTCCCAGTAGCCATCACGATAGTCAGCAGCAAAACCAATATCGGCTTTTAGCTTTAAATTTACAACTGTACGCCAGTCATTAAGTTTAAGATCTGCTGTTGGGCCTGGTTTAGCACCTTTTGTAAATATAGTATCGCCTTCAGGAGTAGTTAGATGTAGCTCACCATATTCTATTTTATTTAGTGATTCTAGGAGATTTTTCTTTACTAGTTTTTCAAACATTTTGTAGATACCAGTTTTATAACTTGTCTAAATATTACCAAAAAAATATTGTGGTAATATTGCTGCAAAATTAAATTTTGTTAATAAATACTTTTAGGTATAAGTTATTTTGAAATGACTAAAAATAAGAATAAAGAAGGTATAGTAAAATAATATATGGAGCTATTTTTTTATAAATCTTAAATAAGCTACAACCTGATATTCTTTGGAATGTAAATAATAAGATAGAGGTAATAGTTTTATCTCTTATTGATCACCTTTTTTAGACTTAAACAAACTTTTTACTATAGATGGTTTTAGATAGTTTCCTTTGGTTTTTTTTAACGTATTATTAAGTTCTCCTATTAGATTTGATTGTTTTTGCAACATTTGTCCCTGATCTTTTTGACTTGCACCATGTAATCCTGATGGTAGGAGGTTTTTTGGTATAGGCGGAGGAGCTGGTATACTTGGTGTTTCTACGTGTTGAGCTGTTGTTGGATACTGTCCTACATGTTGAGGTGTTGAATGTTGTTCTACGTGTTGAGCTGTTGTTGGATACTGTCCTACATGTTGAGGTGTTGAATGTTGTTCTACATGTTGAGGTGTTGAATGTTGTTCTACGTGTTGAGCTGTTGTTGGATGCTGTCCTACATGTTGAGGTGTTATATGTTGTCCAGCATGTTGAGCTGTTGTTGGATACTGTCCTACATATATGTTTACTGGATGCTGATCTTCATGAGGTGTTTTATTTTGTTCTAATGCTTTTGCAATTTTATGCTCTAGCTTTTCATCAGAATTAGTAACCCCATCCACAGTACATCCTGTTGCAGTAGTTAGTATAATAAAAGGTATTATTTTCTTCATTTTTACTCTCTGTTTTTTAGTGAAACTTTGTAAGTACTAAATTAATTGAGAGATGTATCTTAAATATTAAGTATTTGTAAAACTTTGTAATTTTACTTATTTGTAATAAAAATTGGTCTTGTAAATAGTAGCAATTAAGCTATCACATAAGTCAATGTATAATAACTATAGAATCTGTGGATTCCTAAGAATAATTAGAATGTTTAGATTTAGCCACACTGACCCTAATTTTTTTCTGCTCAGGTTTTGGAATATACTTGATGCGTTTAAATACAATTTTTAGAGCTTGCCAATGGATTAGGTAGATAACTTTTAAAGTTAGTAATGGGGACCTAAAAAATTCTTTGATTAGATTTGCACTAGTTAGTGGTTTTGCTTGTGCTGTTATCGCTGTACCAAGTTGTAATTGGCTATCATCATAGTAGTTTATAATAATTTGGTTTTTAGTATTATTTTCTAGATTTAATGAAAAATTAAACTTATAAAAACCTTTACGAGGGTAGAAGGGTGATACATGAAAATCTTTCTCTGCTTCAAACCAACATTTATCTGTAATCTCTTGACCAGATTTGTGACAAATATAGCTATGAGTTTCTTTAAAGGTATTATTTACCTCAGCAATCACGGCTATAAGTTTATTTTGATTGTAACAAAGCCAAAAACTTACAGGATTAAAAAGATAACCGAGAACTCTAGGCATTGTCATAAGTTTGATACTATCGTATTCTAAATTATTTTCCTCAAGCAAATTAGTAGCCCATTTTAGGCAGTTTGAACCATCTCTATAGCCATGATCTTTATCATAAAAGCTATACAGATTTAGTTTATTTAAACCAAAGATTTTAGGCTTATTACCACTTAGATCAAGCACATCTAGAATTATATAATAAGATCTGTATCTAAAAGAATTTTGTTTTGGATGATGTCTTTTATGGTAGACTTTCGAGCTTAAAACAAAATCTTTTACCATGGAGTATCTACTCCTAACTTTGATGCAACATTTACTGCACTAAGTATACCATCTTCATGGAAGCCGTATCTTAAATACGCTCCACAGAAATAAGTATTGTTTACACCTTGTATTTTATCAATTTGCTGCTGGGCTTGTATTGCCTTTTTATCAAAAACAGGATGCTCAAAAATATGTTCGTTGATTATTTTCTTTTGATCTGGTTTTTGATCTGGGTTTACTGTTACAAAGTAGTCTGTGTTTGTATCTAATGGCTGTAGATTGTTCATCCAGTAGCTTAGAGATACAACACTACGCTTATCTTTTGTTTCAGCACTTAGATAATTCCAACTTGACCAAGCAGTTTTACGCTTCGGCATAATGGCATCATCTGTATGTAATATAACTGTATTAGGTTGATATTTAATCGCAGATATTAGCTCTTTTTCATTTTGATTTGGATCATCAAGTAGCTCTAGAACTTCATTTGAATGACAAGCAAACACAACTTTATCAAACTCATTAATATTATTTTGTTTATCTGTAATAGAGATTCTGTCTGATCTTGATATAGCTCTTGCCATTGGTGCAAATTTTACATTAGTATTTTCCAGCTCTTTGATGATTTTATCAACATAAGTTTTACTACCACCTTTTACAGTATACCATTGGACTGGCTTAGTAGTTGTAAGTAAGCCGTGATTATTAAAAAATCTAATAAAACTAAGGGCGGGGAACTCGTACATTTTCTCAAGAGGTGTGCTCCAAATACATGCCCCCATTGCTAATAGATAATACTCTCTGAAATATCTGCCTACTTTAATTTCATCTAGGTATTCTGCCAGAGTAATGCTTTCATTTAGAGTCCCATTATTGAGATGTTCATTTGATATTTTATTAAACTTAAGAATATCTCTAATCATTTTATAGTAGCTTGGTTTTAATAAATTTGATTTTTGAGCAAATAGGCTTTTAAAGCTACTGGAGCCATATTCAAAAGCACCATTTTTAATAGAAACTCCAAATGACATATTACTTTCTGCAACCGGAACATTTAGATGTTTGAAAAGTCTAGATAGATGATAATATGTATGGTAATTGAAAACTATAAAACCTGTATCAATAGAAATATTATTGACCTCTAAAGTACGAGCGTGGCCACCAAAGTAGTTATTTTTCTCATATAGTGTAACTTCATACTTATCTTTTAGTAAATAACTTACAGCTAGTCCTGATATTCCACTTCCTATTACAGCTATTTTTTCCATATTACTTTTACTATCTTATAGATGTGTTATTAGTTATAGCTTAGTTTTAAAAGCGATAAAAGCATAGTTAAAAATTGTTAATGTAATGGTAGCAAAATAGCTATTTTTAAACCATTTGGGGTATTATTTTGTGCAGTGATATTGCCATTATGAAGCTGGATGATTTTTTTTACTAATGATAAACCTAAGCCATTACCAGTTTGAGTACGGCTTTTTTCTTCACGGAAAAATCTATCAAAAATCTTACTAATGTTCTTATCGTCTATACCTATACCTTGATCAATAATTTCAATTTTATATTTAGAGTTTTCAATTTTACTCACTATTTTAACTTTGGTATTTTGCTTAGAGTATTTGTAGCAGTTATCAAGAATATTTGTAATACTTTGAAAAATCAGATTTTTATCAATATTAAGATTTCTAGTTTCAACACTAGTTTCTAGGAGGGTATTTTTTTGTTCAAACATTGGCTCATAGAGTTCAATAGCATCATTGATAATATTTTTAATATCTATACGCCTCTTGGATAAGTTCTCGCGACCGTGCTCTAAGCGATTTAATCTTAAGAGGCTGTTAAATATATCTAGAAGCTGATTACATTCAGCTAAAGCTTCTAAAGTATCTTCGTTAGGATTAGATTGAGCAAGATTTTCTAATCTATTTTTAAGTCTTGTTAATGGAGTCTTTAGATCATGGGCGATATTATTTGAGACGCTTTTTATATCAATAAGAAGCTCTTCAATATTACCAAAGAGGATATTTAAAATATTTGATAAGTTACTAAGATCATCCCAATTAGTATCTGATTTTATTCTTTGGCTAAAGTCTTGGGTATTTACAATTGATGCGGCTGAGCTTGCAATATGGTTTATTTTTTTTACTACAAAAACACTTATAAGATAGCTAATTATAACAACACAGACAGCACATGTTACCCCTATGGTTAATGGTATAATATGCTCAATAATTCTGTCTCCTAAAGATGACAGAATTATATAAATCCAAGATGTTATACTTAATCCAAGTAGTATTGTAAAAAGCATAGCCATTTTAAAGCTTGAGCTGATGATGTATCTACGTTGGATAGTTTCGTTTATTTTATTCTTGGATGACATACCCAAAGCCTCGAACTGTTTTTATAGGGTCATTTAGACCTTCTTCCGTGAGCTTGGTGCGCAAGCGAGATATATGTACTTCTACGACATTTGTTTGTGGGTCAAAGTCATAATCCCATACTTCTTTAAGAATCATAGATTTACTGATTACTTCATTTTTATGTTTTAATAACAAGTGTAAAACTTTGTATTCTCTTTGTTGTAGGATTATAGGTTGTCCACTTCTATGAACTTCATGTGCAAGTTCATCAAGTTCAATATCTCCACAGGTTAGTTTATGAGTTTTCGCCTGAGTAAGCTTTTGTGTTCTGTTATAAAGAATATTAACCCTAATGAGTAACTCATCAATAGAAAAAGGCTTTGTAAGATAATCATCACTACCTGATTTGAGACCTTCAATTTTATTTTCGGTACTATCTAAGGCACTTAGAATAATAATAGGTGTCTCAATATCTTGCTTACGCAATATTTTAAGTAGTGATATACCGTCAAGATATGGCATCATCCAATCTATGATAATTACATCATAACTGTTTGTATTAATAAGAAACAATGCTTCTTTGCCATCAAAAGCAAGAGTTGTTTCGATGTTGTTTTTTTCAAAATTTGCCTTGATAAATTGACTAATCTGTTTGTCATCATCTGCAACTAAAACTTTAAATTTATTACTCATGCTGTAAGATTATTTTAAATACATTTAATTAATTATAGCTAATTAGTCGATTTGTATCTTGAAAAAATAGCGAAAGAACTTATTTTCTTTACTAGATATTTTGTGTATAAACGATAATATATGAAAATCGGAGGTCAACATGAAAAAAATTTTAGCAACAATACTAGGTGTAGCAGTAGTTTCTGGAGCTTATGCCGAAAGCTATATAATGTATGCAAAGGCAGATCAGAAGTCCCAGAAGTTAGGACAGATTGATGATCAGAGTCCTCAATATCAAGCTATTTTTTCTAAGAAGGGCTGGGTAGAGGTTGTAAATAATGCTAATGGTCAAGTAGGTTGGGTTAAACAAAAGCCTCAAGAGAAAACATCTCAAACTGTTCAGGATGATCCCGTTGCACAGATGTTAGCAGACTTTCAAAAACAACAACAAATGTTAGACCAACATTTTAATAGTCTCGTGTCTAATATTGATAATAATGTTGCTAAGCTAGCAAATCAATCAGGTTCAACTATTGCAAAGGGTAAACCTAAAGTATTTAAAGAGTTTAGCTCAATTACTATAAATTCTAATGGTAAAACGGCAAAGATTATTAAAAAAACACAAGATGGTAATGGAGCTGTTAAAACAGTTGAAAAAGTAGTCCCTGCGAGTCAGTTAGAAAATATTAACATATAAAGATAAGTATAAAGTTAGATTTCCTTAGTTTCTTTCAAAAAATAGTATAATCAGTTATTATTAATAGTGTATAAACCACTAACTTTAAGGGGATGACTTATGTATGAAGAAGAATTCTTGTCAGAGAAGTTACAGCATTTCACTCTTGTTGATATAGCATTGGTTAAGATTGTTTATTTCTTAGTTGGTCTGCTAATAGCTACTAATTACTTAGTTTTGACTGAAGTTAGCTGGATATTCTATTTGTTAATGTTTTTGGTAGCGGTATTTCCAATAGTGATTCATTTATTTTCATTTGAAGGTTCATACGTTGAAAAAGCTAGAATGTACCTTAAAACCAATAAACCATCATATCAAGTACTTTTATTTTTCAGCATGTTCTTTTTTGCATGTATGCTAGCAGTTTTAATACCAGCATTAATCTTAGTTCCGTGGTATGCTTATGTAATATTAATAGTGGTTTTTGCTATTAAGCCTATGCGTTCAAATATGTTTTGGTAAGGTTTCAATATATTATTGAGTGATTAATTATGAAGATATTAATAGTTGGGGCAGGTATTGCTGGTCTTAGCATGGCTAGAGCACTAAAAAATATAATATAGATAGTGTTCTTGTAGAGAAAGAACCAACTATTTCTAAGTTAGGATTAGGCATAGCATTGCCAGCTAATCCTACTAAAGCTTTAGCATATTTGGGCTTAAAAGAGAGGGTTTTGGATTTTGCTTATAAAGTTGATGAAATATCATATTCAAAGCCTTCTGGTGAATTGTTATCTAAGGCAAGCTTAAATGAAGGTGATTTAGCGTATTCTGAATTTATAGCATTAATGAGAAAAGATCTTATTAAAGTTTTAAATTCTTCAGATTTTAAGATACATTTTGACTGTAGTATTGAATCTCTAGAGAATCAAAATGACAAAGTTTTTACTAAATTTACAAATGGTGAAGAGAATATTTGGGATTTAGTCATAGCTGCAGATGGAATAAATTCAAGAGTAAGAGAGTTAAGTTTTGGACAAAATATACCAAAAGAGTTTAATATAAGAACTTGGAGATTCTTAGCAGATTTAGATATAGATAACAGACAACCTAACTATTATATTGGTAGAGATACTGCTTTTATGATATACCCTTTAACAGGTTCAAAAGTATACTGCTATGCCCATCAATGTAATGCCACTAAAAATGATTTCTCTTTAGAAGAAACGTTTCGTGAATATTGTCAGACTGTTAAAGATGCAATCACAGCAGCAAATCGAGAGAACATCATATGTGGAAAATTAAGATCAGTTAATGATATAGAATTTTATAATGGTAGCATCGCATTTATTGGTGATGCATCAAGCGCTTGTAGTCCTATGCTCCAACAAGGAGCAGCTTCAGCACTCGAGGATGCTATAACTCTTGCTCATTTGTTAAGTAATAACTCAATAGAAGATGCTTTATTTAAGTATAAAAGCTTGAGGAATGAGAGAGTTTCTTGGATTGTAAATAAGTCTGACTATCCTATGAGTAAAATAGAGAATGGGAGCTCTTTTTTATTTTATTTGTTTAGAAATCTTTTTATAAAAATAAAAGGGCCTGTTAATATTCAATATTGGAAAAAACTGTTTAAGCAAAACCCTCTTATTTTCTAGAAAATTTCCTTGATATTATTCTTTAATAAAAAAATATATTTGCTATGAGTTTTGGTTTTAAACATTGTTTTTCATAAGGTTAATTTGAAATTATGCGTACTTCTTGTTTCTATATTTTATAAACTATTTTGTATCTTTATAAGATTCATAGTATAATTACTATGTTGTTAAAAATTAACAACAAAAATAATCAAAAAAAAATAAGTAAAAATGAAAATGAACTTTGAGAGTAGTTAAAAGGAGAAAAGTCATGAATATTTTAAAAAAACTAACAGCAGCAAGTTTAGTATCAGTATTAATATGTGGAGTATCTTTTGCAGATACTAGTAATCAAACACCAGCTGCAGCAAATAGTAACGCAGCAGTAGCTCAAACAGCTAAAGCAAGTGAAGCTACTAGTACAGCTCAAAAAGGAAATGCTAGAACATCTCGCGAGTTTATATCACCATTAAGAAAAAATAGATTAGAGCGTCGTGCAGATAGAAGAAAAGATATGTTTAGTTCAGATAAACAAGATGAATCTACTAAAGCAGCAACTAATAAAGCAAGTCAATCATCTTAAATACAATAAGTAATAAAATAGTTCTTTATATCTAAAAAAATCTCTATATTAATATAATCCCTACCTTTTTAAAAAATAAATATACAGAATCTTTATTATTCATAATAAATAACATTACTAATAATTTTTGTTATAATCGCTATATAAGTTATTTTTAATAAAATTGTATGAAAAGAAAAATTTTGATAGCTGTAGCTTGTGCAGGTACATTGTTAGCACTTAGCTCATGTAGTACGAAAGTAGCATATGAAAACCCAGATAGTATAGATACAACCTCAATAGATTTCAGTTCTACTGACTTACAAGCAATTACTAAAAAAATGGCTGATGACATGCTTAACTCTCGTGGAGTCAAGAAGATTACAGCTATGGATACACCGACCTTATTCTTTAGTAACATTCGTAATGAAACAAATGAGCATATTAATACAACGATGCTATCAAATACTGTCCAGACTCAAATTGTAAATTCTGGACTGTTCCAAGTAACAGATATGACACAAATTAAAAATATCCGTGAACAATTAGGTTATCAAGCAAATAGTGGCATGGTAGACCAGAGTACAGCTACTAGAATTGGGCACAATATTGGGGCTAGATATATGGTATATGGAAGTATCCAAGACATTAACAATACAAGTGTGGACAAAGATAGAAAGTCTAAATTTTTCTTGGCTACTTTGAAAATGTTAGATTTAAAGACAAACTTAATTGTGTGGCAAGGTGAGAAACAAATTCTTAAATCTCAAACAAGATCGATGTTTGGTTGGTAGTTTTTGAATAATAGGAGAAATTTATATGAAAAAGAAAATTATAGCTTCATTAATAGCTTCATCATTAATAGTTAGTCCTTTATTTGCTGAAGATTCTAGTGTGCAAAACTCTACTGCTCCAAGCTTAGGGCTATCACAAAAGGTTTCTTCTGGAGCTAAAAGCTCTCCAGATCAAAAGCAGTCAAATAATAATATGACTACAGATATAGCTACATTAAATAATGGGATTTCTTCTAGCTCTGCGCCTGTTGCTGTAAAGGATGCGGATGTTGATAGTAGATCAGCTGAGCAAATATTAAGTGATGTAATGGAAGGTTACATAGATCAAAATAACTTAAGAGATAAGTATGAATATGTTGGCTCAGCTATTGGTGTAGCATCTGTAAATCAGACAAATTCAAACTATGTTGATAGTGCGCAAATGGCCTTTGAAAAGGCTTTAATAAAAGCTCAAGCAGATTATATATCATTTATTTCTGCAAATACCAAAGTTGATAAGAGTTTTAGTGTTGATAGTACTCAAGGTACAGGAGCAAATGAGATAAATACAGACTCTGATAAGCCTAAAGAAGGAACACAAGCGGCAATTGATGCTAAGAAAAAAGCTCTTGAGGAGGCACAATTAAATAAACAGTTAAAAGAGCAAGGTTTAGATCCTAATAGCTTTACATCAGTTTCAGAAAAGAAAAAAGCTCTTTTAAGCCAAGAAATGACAATAAAAAGTCTAACAACAGGCTTTGGAAATTTATCAGGCTTACTTCCTATAAAAACTTTTGTTGTTGAGAAAAATGGTAACGCTGCTATTGGTGTGGTTGTTATTTATTCAGCTAAAATTAAAGGAATGTTTGAGGATATTAAACATGGTAATGAGCCAGTAATAGTTGGTAAAGGTGGAGAGTCACCATCAGTTTTATATAAAGATAAAACTGGTGAAGATATGATGGGAGATTATGGTATTAGAGTAGGCTTTGGTAAAGATAATAAGCCATATATTCTATCTTATGGTCAAGGTTCATATACTGGACCTAATATTCAAGGTGTATCTGCTGGTGATTATGGCTACAAGCAAGCTGCTATTATGGCAAGAGCAAATCTTGTTACTCTAATAGCAGGACAGATGTCAACAAAAGAAGCTTTAACAATGTCAGAGAATATTTCTAGCACGTTAGCAAAAAATACTAAAACAGAGCAAACTCGCAGAATAGATGCGACGGATATTGAAAAGACTCTATCTACTTACTATAAAACACAGGCAAAACTAGATATGGTTGGTCTTAAAACAGTAAAAAGATGGCGCTATCAACTGCCAAGTACAAAAAATACTGTTTATGGTGTTGTTCTTAAGTGGGATCCTAAACAAGTAGCAACAGCTAATAAAATTAAAAACTTTAACTATGATGAATATCGTAAACAACATGCAAAATCATCATCAGATTCCAAGAGTTCTTTAGATGGAAAAGTCATTATTAGGCAGAGTGATGATAATAAATATCTAAATCAGTTTTAAGGTTTGAAAATGAAAAAAGCTTTAAATTCTTTCTTTATATTACTAATATTATTAACTTCATCAATTGCTTTTGCAACGACTAGTTCTTCAAATAGTTTAACTGCTAGTTCAGGTAGTTCTATTGCAAAATCAGGTAGTACTAGTATTGTTTCGAGTAGCTCTACTAAATATAAAGGAGTAGATGAACGTAATAATCTGAATATGTTTAAAATAGCAATTCTACCATTTGATGCCCATAATGCTAAAATAAGAGCTAATATGAGTGTAAAACAATTACAAGATGGTTTAAATAATATTATAATTGCTCAGATTACACAGTCTCGTAAATTTAGAGTTTCTAATCGTGATGCAAAGGATCAAGAAGCGTACGAAAGAGAAACTCAACGGATAATGAACTCTGACACAGATAATGAAAAAAATAAGCTTAATAAGAAAATAGGAGCTGATTTTATTCTTACTGGAGATATTTTAGGTTTAAGCATTACTAAAAAGCATACTAAGTATTATGGCCAAGAATTTACTTCATATCATGTGTCTGCAAGTGTTGCATATCGAGTTGTGGAATTAGCAACTATGGAAGTTAAGTGGTCAAATGTTATCAATATAACTGTTCCTGCAAACATTGCTAATCAGTATGTTGAATCAAATAGTGATAACTATTCAGAGCTATTAAATTATCTAGGTAAGAGATTTGGTAAAATCATATCTGATCAGGTCGTTGGGGCTATTTATCCTTTACAAGTGTTGAAAGTAGATGATGGAGAAGTATATTTTAATCAAGGTGGAAATAGGGTTGTTAAAGGTAATGTGTACGAAGTTCGTCAAGAGGGTGGTGTTACTATAGATCCTGCTACAGGTCAGCATATAGTATTAGATGGTAAAGTTTTGGCTAAGGTAAGAATTACAGATGTAATGCCTAAATATTCTATAGGTATTGTAATTGATGGTAGTTTAACAAAAATCCACAAAGGCTTACGTGCATATTTAACAAAATAATACAATGAATCTTAAACATTCTTTACTAATTCTCTTGTGTTTGACTATATCTAGTTGTGCTACTTTTAGTGGTAGCCATCCTCATCAAATGGCTAAGGTAAAACAAAGTGTTGATGAGAATAAACCAAGAATGATAGAAGCAAGTTTTTTAGAAAACTTTAATTCTAGTAGCATAAATGAATCTTTGGATTACCTCGAAACAGGTAGATTTGAACAGCTGTTAAAAAATGATGATCTATCGTTATATAAGTATTCAAAGGCGACAGATTATGTATCTAAGTCAGAGTTTGAAGCAAGAATCAGGGTTAGAAATATTTTAAAAGATGCTCAAGCAACATTAACAAGTGATAGAGAACTATATTATTATATACCTGATTATGAGGTAACTTTTTTATATGCTTATCAGGCTCTTAACTACTTGATGAAGCATGATCTTGAAAATGCTGCAGTAAGTATTAGAAATCTTTCATATGCGCAATATGCAACTTTTGAATCAAAAAGCTTATCAAGTAATGCTAATTTAAGTAACTATAATCAGATTAATTCTAACAAAGTCTACTCGGATTTATCAAGCTCAAAACAATATAGGCAACTATATAATATTGCTAATAAAGTTAGCAATTCTTACGAAAATGGTTTTGGCTATTACTTGGCAGCTATTATTTATCAATCATATGATACAAATTTAAATAATGCTAATCTTTCAATGAAAAATGCATTGCGTATTATTCCTGATAATCCCTATGTTCAAAAAGATTATGCACAGATACATAAAGCATTTGATCAAGGAGGATCTGTTTATAAAAAAGGGCAAGGTAAGCTTGTTGTAATATATGAAAATGGCTGGGTTGAACCAATCCAGAAGTTTGATCTACCAATTATTATATTTGTTCAGTATGCAGGCGTACAAAAGATTTCATTACCATATTATGCACCTTATAGTTTAGGAAGACCTGTTAATGTAGTTGTGTATAAAAATGATAAAGAAATTACACAAGGTCAGACTGCTTTATTGGTTGATACAACAGCTATGGCAGCAAAATCATTATCTGATAGGTATGCTATGATTGTTACTCGTGAAGTTTTACGATTGATAGTAAAGACAACAATGTCAGTTGCTGCTATCAAAGCATCAGGTGATTATGGAGCTTTAGCAGCTATAGGAACTTCGATATATAACTTAGCTACTACTCAAGCAGATCAAAGAAGTTGGAACCTTTTACCACGAAATGTTGATCTATACTCAACAGATCTAGATCAAGGCCTATATACTATAAAGATTGGCAATAAAATACAAAAGGTTTCAGTTAAATCTCAAAGAGTTACTTTAGTTTGGGTTGTTAAAGAGCAAAAATTTGAGAAAGTTTTATTTAATGGAGTATTATAAGTCTGGTTAATATTTTTATTAAAACTATAAAAACTTCTAATAAATAGTGCTATTTTTTAACTTTACCTTTAAATTATCTTAGAAGTATAATAAAGTTAAACATTATTTCTTTATTCGGAATAAGAAAGTTATAAGCTTAACCTTTATCTGAAGCTGAATTTGCGAAGAGGTTTGTTGTGTCTTTTGATCAAATACAATAGTCTAATGCTTTGCAAATTAAACTTTCTAAAACTTAAACAAATATAAAATTAAAAAAAATATTTTTGGAGGAAAGTATGAGAATTTTATCAGTCCAAGATATGGCTAGAATAGTAGAAAAACATGGTTTTAACAACTTCATAAAAGACCTTGTAGATTACACAAAAGAAGATTTTGTCAGATGGAATGAGTTTGATAAATCTCCTAGGTATGCTGCTCATGTACCAGGTGGTGTTTTAGAACTTATGCCAACAGCAGATAATAAACTTTTTACTTACAAATGTGTTAATGGTCATCCTGCAAATCCTTTTGAAGGTAAGCAAACTGTTGTAGCAACTGGCCAGCTAAATGAAATCAAGCATGGATATCCTTTGTTAATATCTGAGATGACAGTTCTTACAGCTTTAAGAACAGCAGCAGCTACAGTTTTAGCAACAGATTATTTAGCTCGTAAAGATAGTAAAACTATGGCATTAATAGGTACAGGAGCTCAAAGTGAATTCCAAACTTTAGCTCATAAGTTAATACGCCCAATCGAAAAAGTTAAATATTATGATACAGATCCTGAAGCTATGAAAAAATATGCTAATAATATGAAGGATGTGGATCTTGAATTTGTAGCATGCGATAGTGCTAAAGAAGCTTGTCAAGATGCTGATATTATAGTTGTTTGCACTGCTTGTAAACTTCATGCAATAGTTATTGAAAATGACTGGGTTAAAGAAGGTGTGCATATTAGTGGACTTGGAGGAGATTGTCCAGGTAAGACAGAACTAGATATGAGTATTTTATTTAGAGGTAAAGTAGTTGTTGAGTATAAAGAGCAGTCAATGATTGAAGGCGAGATACAAAACCTATCTCCAGAAGAGGTTGAGAAAGTACTACATGCTGAAGTTTGGGAAATTTTGACAGGTAAGAAAAAGGGTCGTGAGAGTGATGATGAAATTACTATTTATGATTCAGTTGGATTTGCTGTAGAAGATTTTTCGGCTTTACGCCTAACGTTAGATTTAGCTGAGAAATATGATATTGGTAGTCAAATGGATATGGTCCCACCAATAGAAGATCCAAAGAATTTATTTTCGGCATTGTAAGTTTAGATTTTAAGAGGAGATTTTTATGAAAAAAGTAGAAGCTATTGGTATTGGAATTGGTAATGCTGGTAGAGAAATAGGTTGCGGTAGAGCTCCTTATACTCTTTTAAATGAGCTTAGAGATAGAAGAATAAATGCTCAGATATATAATTATATCGGTGGTAGAACAGAAGTAGAAACGATGAGTAAATACTTTAGCAAGGTTGCTAAAAAAGTATCAGAGACTCTTAATGAAGGTAAGTTTCCTTTAGCTCTTGGTGGTGATCATTCATGTGCAATAGCAACATGGAGTGGGGTTTATGATTATTTGAAGGATCAAAATAAAGATATGGGTCTTATATGGAT